>NZ_JBMNDS010000078.1:0-50125 GCF_052543295.1 Streptomyces sp. SAS_270 | reverse complement strand
CAAGCGACGAAACGACAGCTCACCACTCCCGCAGAATCACCGACCCCATGCCCGACCAGCGAAATCGACGGCCTCAAGATCGGTACGACAACAGCTACTAAGGCTCACGCAAGACACTGCTGCCCACCGGCGATTCACCGGTGGGCAGCAGTTGTTCAGCCTCGAAGCTCTGGATCCGGTACTCACGGAACGTCACAGATCACCGGATCTGACACAGCTTCTGAGCTTGTCCTACCTTTCAAGCGGGTCGGATCTGATCATTCGTAGGATCGGGGAAGCCCAGGGGTTCCGGGTATGGCTGTGAGCTTGTCGCCGCTTGATGGCTCAAAGAACTTGGCCGCCCGGAGCTCCGCGACGACTCGACCGCTAATTGGGATACGCGACTTGATCGCTTTGTAGGACAACGCCGGCGAGGTCGTCTGCTGGGACCCATGTGAGTCGACGAGCTGGCGGAGGTGGCCGTGCCCCAGATATGGGCCGGAGTGGACATCGGCAAGGAACATCACCACTGCGTGGTGATCGACGCCCAGGGCAAGCGTCTCCTGTCGCGCCGGGTCCTGAACGACGAGCCGGTTCTGCTGGAGCTCATCGGCGACGTACTCGCGCTCTCCGAGGACGTCCTGTGGGCGGTGGACATCAACCACGGCGGCGCGGCCCTGCTGATCGGGTTGCTCCTGGGCCGCGGTCAGCCGATGGCCTACCTCACCGGCCTGGCGGTGCACCAGGCATCCGCCGGCTACCGCGGCCAGGGCAAAACCGATGCGAAGGACGCCTTCGTCATCGCCGACCAGGCCCGGATGCGCAACGACCTCGGCCTGCTGCGGCCGGGCGATGAGATCGCCGTCGACCTGCGCACCCTGACCGGGCGCCGCACCGACCTCGTCTGCGACCGCACCCGGCAGATCAACCGGCTTCGCGCTCAACTCCTCGAATTCTTCCCGGCGTTGGAACGGATTCTTGCGCTGACGAACAGGGGCCCGGTCCTGCTGCTGACCGGTTATCAGACCCCGGCCGCGTTTCGCCGCAGCGGCGCCAAGCGCATCGAGACGTGGCTGAGGAACCGCAAGGTCAAGAACGCCGCGGCGATCGCCGCCGCAGCTTTTGAAGCTGCCGTTGGCCAGCAGACGTCCCTGCCGGGCGAGAAGCTGGCCGCCGTCATGGTGGCCCGTCTCGCGAAGGGGGTCATTGCCTTCGACGAGGAGATCGCCGAGCTCGACGCACTCATCGAGGCGCGGTTCCGCGAGCATCCCCATGCCGAGGTAATCCGCAGCCTGCCCGGGATGGGTGCCCTGCTTGGCGCCGAGTTCATCGCAGCGACCGGCGGCGCAATGGACGCGTTCGGCTCACCGGACCGCTTGGCCGGCTTCGCCGGCCTGGCTCCCGTGCCACGAGATTCCGGGCGCGTCAGCGGCAATATGCGCCGGCCTCGCCGCTACCACCGCGGCCTTCTACGGGCCTTCTACCTCTCCTCCATGGCCAGCCTCAGGACGTGCCCCGCGTCGCGGACGTACTACCAACGCAAGCGCGACGAGGGGAAGGGCCACAAGCAAGCAGTGCTCTCCCTCGCACGCCGCCGGGCCAACGTCCTGTGGGCCATGCTCCGCGACGGAGCGTGCTACCAGCCCGCACCATCAGTCACGCTGGCGGCTTGACATCCCCATTGGGAAGTTCTTTATGGTCTGAGCCGCCTGGAAGCGTGTGGCAAGGCCAATCCAGCCCCTGAGTAGGGTTGTGGCCATGGCCAAGGGAATGGGGCGGCGGCCCAAGGTGGATCTGGACAGCGGTGTCGAGGACGCGACGATGCTCATCCTGGAATGGCTCGGCGAGCAGGGTGTAGGTGCCATGATCCGGGTCGACGCTGAGCGCATGCGTGACGGTCAGCCAGCGTGGACATTCGCAGCCTCTGGTGGGCCCCTGGATGGTGGAATGAGGGCCGATGGGGCCTCGGCCGCCGAGTGCATGGGCAGGGCATTGCTTAGATTGCGAGAAGCCGGGCTGGTCGTTCCCTTCTGAGAGGGCGGTACGTGGGTTGATGTCCGTTTCGCGGTTGTGGGAGGGGTAAGCGTGCTGGCTGCAGTGTCGCCGGGCGGCTACGGCCGTGGCTGGGTGAACAAGCCCTGTTCGGTCTCGACGAGGATTCCGCGCTCGGTCAGCCGCTTGAGTTTTAGGCGGGTGTTGTTGATGTTGTTGGGCGCGATCTCCAGGTCCAGCGCCTCGCACACCTGCCGCGCCCGCAGCGGCGTGTCGGCCGCGGCGAACACCGCCATGATCTGCTGGTAGGCCGGATGGTCCGGCAGCTTCGGGGCCGGCGGCGCGGGCGGCTGCGGATCGGGGAGCTCCAGCAGTGTCTTGCGGGTGATCCGGACGTCCTCGGCGGCCCGGCCGAGCTCGTCCAGCCGGGACGTCAGCTGCGCGATCTGCTCCCTCGTCGCCTCGGCCTGTGCGGCGATCTCCCGTTCCCGATCCTCCAGCCGTACCAGCACCGCCCCGAGGGTCAGCTCCACGCCGGTCATGCGCTGCACCAGGCCACAGCGGTGGCCCCGGTCAGCCGGCGCAGTATCACCGCGGTCATCGCCCAGTACACCCGCGACTCCGAACTGCGCGGCAGGTGCTCGTAGTCGCGCACCAGCCTGCGGTGCAGCATCAAGATTCCGTAGGCGCGCTCCACGATCCACCGTTTGGGGATCGGCACGAACCCGGTCTGAGCCGGGTTGCGCTCGACGACCTCCACTGGCATTAACGGTCTGAACTGGCCCCACTTTTCCGGCTCCAGGTGGCCCCATGCCGTCGTGCTAGGAGTCTGCGTTCCGGCTTGACGCGGCCCCGGCTTCCGGTCACGCGTGGCTCCAGCCGGCAATGGTCGGCGATCTCCTTCACCCCTCGTCACGAGTCACGCCACGTCAGGTCGTTGACCCACCGTGGCGGTACTCCTCCGAAGGCATCGAGTCCCATTCGGTATTGGCGCCGTCGCGCGTCACCATGAACAACGGACGCGATCTCAGGACCTGCCCGACGTGTTGCCCGCGCATAACGACCCCGGGATCATCCGGTCCGGCGTATCCCTCGGGCATGTAGCGAAAGTGCCCGTCCACTGCCTCGGCATGCGCGATTTCGTCGCTCTCCAGTTCCAGTAGATCCCTTCCGACCAGCGAGATTCCGTCGTGCCCGACCTGAGGACCGTGGACGGCGTCGGCTGCGATGCAGAACAACCCCACAGCCTGGCTCACGTAGGCCGTGACGGCAGGCGGAGAAGGGGCCACCCCACGACGGACCTCGATCTTCCAAGTCGGCGAGAAGATCGCGTGGTCCCGTGGGCACTCGCTGACCTTTGTCTGGCCGAGAACCTGAGCCGCCTCGACCACTTCGTCGACGGTCATGCCGAACCGGAGCGGTCCGACGCCCACCGTGGGTGCATAGGACCACTCATCCCGATCGGCGACTCCGGAATCGGCTTCGGTCTTGAACGTCATAGTCGCCCCTTGGAGACACCTGAGATCTTGCCACCGCCCATCATGTCAATCGCTGACCAGCAGCCTGCCGGGTGCCGCCGGGCGTGAGCTCCGCCCAGCCTGCCAGGGACCGCAGTGAGCTCCAGGCGGCTAGCCTCGCTGCTGCTTGGCCCTGGTCTGGGCAAGTCGGTAGGACTCGGTGCCGGTCTCGATGATCGTGCCGTTGAAGGTCAGCCGATCGACGATCGCCGCGCACAGCCGAGGGTCGGTGAAGGTCTTGGTCCAGCCTCCGAACGACTCGTTCGAAGCGATCGCAACACTGTTCTTCTCCTCCCTCTCCGTCAGAACCTGGAACAGCATCTCGGCGCCGCGGCGGTCCAGTTCGAGATAGCCCAGCTCATCAATACAAAGGAGGTCGACGCGCCCGTAGCGGGCGATCGTCTTGGTCAGCTGTTTCTCGTCGGCAGCCTCGACGAGCTCGTTGACCAGGCGGGCGGCGAGCGCGTAGCGGACCCGGAAGCCGGCCATCGCCGCAGCGGATGCGAGTCCGATCAGCAGGTGGGTCTTGCCGGTGCCGGAGTCGCCGATGAGACAGAGCGGCTCGCCCTTCTTGACCCACTCGCAGGTGGCGAGGTTGTTGACCAGAGCCGGTGTGACGTTGGGGTTGGCCGTGTAGTCGAAATCGGACAGCCACTTCGAGCGAGGAAAGCCGGCCGCGCGGATGCGACGCTCGGAGCGTCGGCGGTCGCGGTCCTCGCACTCGGCCATCAGCAGTTCGGCGAGGAAGCCGCGGTAGGACAGGTGCTCGCGTTCGGCACGGGTCACGGTGTCAGCGAACTGGGCCCGCATGGTCGGCAACCTGAGGACGCGGCAGGCGGTGTCGATGGCGGCGTCGGAGGCGGGCTCGGTCAGGGTGTGGTGCGGGACGGTCATCGGGGGTCCCTTCCGGGTCGATGGTGCAGGAGCTGGTCCCAGCGCTCAAGCGCTGGCAGGGGACGCTGGTCGGGTGGCAGGCGGGCGGTGCGGCGTTCGGTCAGGCTCGGCAGCGGCAGCTCGGGCGGTGCGACGGGTTCGGGTAGCGGGACGGTGACGGTGACGGTCGGGGAACGGCCCTCGGTCTCGGCGGCCTTGCGCGCTTCGAGAGCGACGACATCCGCGGTGCAGGCCCCGACCGCGAGCGTGGCCCGGATGCCGGCGACAACGTCGCGGTGCTGCAGGTGCCGGTGCAGCAGCAGGACGTGGACCAGGGCTTTCGTGCCGTCGGTCTCGCCGAGGGTGTGCTTGGCAGCAGACCAGAACGCCTCGTGGGCGGGAGTGAAGGTGCCGGCGCGACGGGCCTGATCGAGAGCCTCGGAGCCCGCGAGGGCTCCTGGCTTGGCCAGCAGGACTTCCAGGAAGTGGTCCAGCACCACCCGTTCGGCACCCTTCGTGGTCAGGCGCGGGTGGCGGGCGATCTCGGTGCGGCCGTGGAAGACGACGACCTCATTCGAGCGGAGCAGGACGTGGACAGTGCGGCCGATGAAGCGGACCGGGACCGAGTAGCGGCAGACGCGGACGGCGACCATGCCGTAGCGGTCGACGCGCGGATTGAAGGCCAGCCCGGTCTCGAACGTCTCACCGGGGAGGGGCAGCAGGAGCGGGGCCTCGTGGGTGAAGTCCTGGCCGATGGTGCGGATCCGCATGCCGATCCGCCGTGATTCCTCGGCCTGTTCGAACGCGGCGAAGGCGTCGTTGAGCTCGTCGAGGGAGTCGACCCGCGGGACTGGGGTGAGGTAGTTGCGCCGCCAGTAGCCGACCTGGCCCTCGACGCCGCCCTTCTCGTGGGCGCCGCGAAGTCCTGGCTCGCAGTAGAAGGGGGTGATCGAGTAGTGCTGGCGGAAGTCGTGCCAGCGGGGATGCTCCTCTCGCGACCGGCTCTTGCGGATCACCCGGGACACTGCGGGCGAGAGGTTGTCGTAGCGTATCTGACCTGCGGGCATGCCGCCCAGGGTGCGGAACGCATGGACGTGGCCGTCGAGGAAGGCCTCCTGCCCGCACGAGGTCGTGATCCGGTGGACGGCCTTGCCGGAGTAGGCGAGACGGAACGCGAACAGGTAGCACTTGGTGCGCTCGCCGGCCAGGTCGACCCAGGCCTCGCCGAAGTCGACCTCCGCGTCCATCCCGGGCTGGTTGTGCCGGATCACGAACCCCGCGGCCGGTGTCGCCCCGGCGGCCTCGGCGATTTCCTGCCGGCGCCGGTGGACGTAGTCCCACACGGTCGAGTAGGCGATCTCCGCCCCAAGCTCCTGCTGAAGCCTGGCCAGGATGCGCTGCACGGTGTGCCGCTGCTTCGGCGGAGCCTCCAGGTCATCGAGCAGCCACTGGTCCATCGTCTTCTTGAACGGCTCCAGTCTCGGCGAATGCCTTTGCGGGGTCCGCCGTGGCGGCGGCACCGCCGAGCACAGGGCCTCGCGCACCAGCCGCCGGTGGACGCCGTACTTCCGCGCGAGCGCGCGGACCGACAACCCTTCCTGCCACGAGTCCCGGCGGATCAGCAGGAATAGCTCTTCCTTCGAGGACACCACCCGGCATCGCCCCCTCACGGAGACCTACGCCGAGCGTCCCAGCCCCAGGTAGGAGGTGGGGCCAACTCAAGCCGGAACAACCCCCGAACGCTCCCACGCGCCCCGCCGGTGGAGCCAACTCGGACCGGAAAAGTGGGGCCGATTCAAGCCGTTAATGCCAGGTGTCGGGGTGCTCGGCTCCCTGGATCCGCTCAGTGTCTGTGAGGACTTGCTCCTGAATGGTGATTGCCTCAGCTGTGCGTCCGGCCTGCCAGTAGGAGGCGGCGAGGTTGGCACGGGTGGTGAGGGTGTCGGGGTGCTCGGCTCCCTGGATCCGCTCAGTGTCTGTGAGGACTTGCTCCTGAATGGTGATTGCCTCAGCTGTGCGCCCGGCCTGCCCGTAAGAGGCGGCGAGGCTGGCACGGGCGGTGAGGGTGTCGGGGTGCTCGGGCTGGTGGGTCTGTGTTTCTGCCACCAGGCATTCCCATTGCTGTACCGCGTTGTTGACCAGTCCCATGTCTGCTGCCGCGGCGGCGTTCCAATACAGCAGAGGGTGGCGTCCGCTCTCCCAGAGCAGGTCTCGGGTGTGGCGGGCGAGGGTTTCCGTGTTGTCGCGAAGAGCGGTGCGCAGGCCGGGCTGGGTGTGGTCGGCGTTGGGCCAGAGGGCGGTGAGGGCGTCGGCGGCGGCCAGTTGGGTTGTACGCAGGTCGGTGTCGGGGGTGTCTTCCCGGGCGGCGCGTGCGGTGAGGGCGTGCAGCCGCACGGCGTGGGGTTCTTGATGGGCGTCGTCGGTGAGCAGTCCGTAGCGGTCCAGCAGGCGCAGGACGTCATCGACCAGGGCGGCGGCCTGGTCGGGTGGTGTGCCGGGTGGTGCGAGGTGGGTGAGGACGGCGGGTGTGTGCCACAGGGCATGGGGCTGGCCGGCCGGGTCCAGGCACGCGGCCAGGCGCAGCGCGGGCTGTGCCATGGCGAGGGGGTGCTGGTGCTGGGCGGCTTCCAGGGCGAGCAGCAGGCTGAGGGAGACTTCCCGGCCGTACTCCTCGGCGTCCGCCCATGCAGGCAGGACCGCGTCCAGGCGCAGTTGCCGGTAGCGGTCGAGGTAGGCGGTGGTGGTGATGTTCTGCTGGGTGATGTAGGCGGCGGCGAAGGCCAGGGCCAGGGGCATCCGGTCGAGTTCCGCGACGACTTGGTCCGTGCGGTCGTCGAGCAGGTGGGGTTTGGCGGAGGCGGCCAGGTGGTCGCGCAGGAAGGTGTTGGCCTCGGCGGGGGTGTAGCGGTCGATCTCCAGGACGGCCCGCTTGCCGCCGCGCAGCACCGCGTCGTTGCGGCGGGTGGTGGCCAGTACCCGCCCCCGGCGGCCGTCGGGCGGCCACCAGGACGTCATCGCTTCGGGGACGATGTCGTCCAGCACGATCAGCCAGGATCTGTCCGTGGTGCGCAACCAGGCCAGCAGGGCGCGGGCGTCCTGCTCGGTGTCCTGCTCGCCGGTGCCCAGGTTCAGGCGGCGTGCGACACGGGCGTACAGGTCGAGGGGGGTGCGGGTGTCGGCGGAGCTGGCCCAGATCACCAGGTCGGTGCCGTCGGCCTGGGCCTGGCGGGCGTAGGCGGCAGCGAGTTGGGTCTTGCCCATGCCGCCGCCGCCGCGCAGGACCTGGGTGAGCACGACCGTGCCGCTGCTGGCCCGCGCCCGGTCGATCGCCTCCCGCACTGCGGTCCGGGGCTGGAAGGCGGTCGGCTGGGCGGGGATGTCACCGATGACCTGCGGCCATCTCAAGGGCGTCGGCGCGGGTGCGTGGTAGTGCTGGTTGAGCTGTCCGATGCGGTGGGCGGCGATCGAGTGCTCCTGCGCCACGATGGCCGTGGCCGCGGTGACATGAGCAGTGGGCGTGGCGCCGGGCTCGGTCAGCTCTGATCCGACCCCGGCACCGGAGGGTTTGCGATGCTCACATCACCCATGCGCACGGCCGCCACGGAATGGTTCTCGGCCCTGATGTCAGCGTTGCCGCCGATGACGATGCCGTTGCCTGCCGCGGAAAGCCCGCCGGCCTGCTGTGCCTGAGCGACCAACTCGCGCAGCACATCAGCGGTGTGCGCGCGCTCGCTCCCCTCCAGGTCCTCCAGCAGATCCTGGAAACGTGTCTGCCACGAGGCCGCCGCCTGCCGGACCGGCTCAAGCATGTCCGAGCCGGCGGACTCCAGCTCTGCCTCCGTACGATCCAGCCGCTCCAGAGCGGTCGTCTGCGCGCTCGGCCGGGTACCGTCACGGCCGAAGATCCGCGCCACCCGCTCCCGAACACCCTGCCACGCATCGGTCCCCGCCGCCTGCGCCACCGCAGTCCCGGCCGCCGACGCCAAGACGATCAACGCCTGATCCAGCACAACGCCCCCATACCCGGGACGGATTGTCCTGTCCGCCACGGGCCAGCAGCGTAACGCCCCACCCCCGCCCCGCCCAGACGTTATGCCCCGAACAGTCACTATCTGACACAACCGTGCAGGACCGAGCCCGCACGCGGGGGTGGGGGAGAGGTGGGGGCACCCGGGCTGTGCGCCGCGTCAGCTGTCGGCGGCGGAGCAGGAGTTGCGTGATATGTCCAGGTCGGCGGCATCTGACGCAGCGTAGAGGAAGTCCAGGAGCTTGCCATGCGCCTCGCTGCTCGCTTCTTGCTGATCTGACCCGTGTTGCGGTGTTTCTGCTCCATGGTCAACCGCGTGCAGCCAGTCCAGGACTGCGCCGAAGTACGTCACCAAGGCGCCAGTCGCCGCTTGCGCAGCGTCCCCCATCTGGTGGGGACCTTCCACGTAGACGACGTGCTGAAGGCGGTCGAGGGAGCGGTTGAGAGCACGTGCTTCGTTCCAGAGGCGGCGGGCTGTTTGGCGCCGCTCTTCGCGTTCCTCGGGAGGGTCGCTTGCTTCGATGCCCCCGAGCTTGATGCTCGCTTCGCTCAGCGTGCCATATACGAGGTGCCAGCCTTCAGCAAAGGCCAAGTAGGCGCTCTTGCGTGATTCGCGAAGAGCACGAGCTCGTTCAGCATCAATCTGAAGGCGGGCTTGCCCGAGCTGAGCCTCAGACTGGATCTTGGCCTGTTGCTGGGCCTTCCTCCCCGTGATCCACGCGGATGCCGTAGCCCCGACCGCCCCGACCGCCCCGACCGCCGCGCCGATGACGCCACCGAGAAGTCCTGCGAGTCCTGCGTCCATGGTGAGATTCTGGTGGTCAAGCGTTGCGTGTTGCCAGTGCGGCGAGATGGCAACCACCACGAACACGGTGTGTTTTGCAGGGGAGTTGGGAGCGGCTGACGGGTGCTTCGAGCGCCCCTGGTTCCCAGGCGTTCGACTACGCCGCCGGAAACGGACGCGCGAAGGGCCTCGCCGCATCTCACCTGCGACGGGGCCCTTTTGACGCTTACGCCGCCACTAGCAGCGCAGGCAGCGCGGCGCCGAGGCAGACCAGCAGAGCGGCGTAGTGGCGTTCGTCCAGATGCTCAGCAGTTGCGAGTACAACCAGGACGATGACAATGATCACTCCGTAGTTCGTTGACCAACGCCTACGGGGAATCCGAGGTGTTTCACATCGGGACATGCCGACCAGCCTCCAAGTGCAGCGCACGTCAGTGGACTTCATGCAGCAGGTCGGCCAACCGTTTTGCTACTCAGGCCGTACGGCCTGTCGTCGGAACTACAACTACACCACGCACCCGCATTGGTCGTTCAAACCGATGGAATTGCCCTCTCAGGTTTTAAAGCGCAACAGAAGGTAGTGAAGTGGTCAATATCGAGCACCGCAAGAGCCCCGCTTACCTCGTGCGTCGTTTGCGCATCCCGAGTCCATAGGCGGAGGTGTTCTTTTTGCCCACCTCCATAACCAATGCCAATCGTCGCAAGGTCAGATCGCTGCACGCTGCTGGCCAGTCGCGGAATGCCATAGCCCGCGCCATCAAGCGCAGCCCGTCGACCGTGTCGAAGATCGCGACCGCCCTCGGCCCCAGCTTCGAGCGGGGCGCATGGCGGTGCCGGTCGCGGCGAGGGAAGCCCGATCGGGCGCAGCGACTACGCCGCCGTACACGACCTGTTCGACGCCCTCGACGAGACATGGACGAGTTGGATGCGAGACATCCGCCTCGCCCGCGCCCGCCTGATCGTTCCGGACGCGTACATACGCGACCGCGGCCCCGGCGCGGGCGGATCGTTCGACGATGACCGCGAAGTGTGGGAAGCGTTGAAGATCCCGCCCACCGAGGGCGCCGGTATCACCCTGTCGCAGTTCGACATCAGGGTCGAGGAGCACCGCGCCACGGCCGAGGCGATCGTCAGGCAGGCCGCGCAGACCGCCGGATACTCGCCGCAGTCATTCGGCCTCGACGGTGGCGGACAGCCCATCACCGCAACCGAGGTCGACAGCCGCGACCAGCGCAGCATGGTCACGCGGAAGAAGAAGGCCGGCTACTGGCGGCACGCTACCGCCGAGATGCTGCACGTCCTGTTGCAGGTTGACGCGGCGCAGTTCGGGCAGCCGATCACCCCGAACCGGCCGCGCGTCGAGTTCGGCGATGGCGTCGCCGAGAGCGAGCAGGCGACCGCGACAACCCTCGACCTGCTCAACCGCGCCGGAGCCGTATCGACCGCGACGAAGGTCAAGGCGTTGCACCCGGAGTGGGACGACACCGCCGTCAAGGCCGAGGTAGCGGCGATCCACGCGGAGACCGGAGCAGCCGCCCCGGACCCCGTGGGGACGTTCCCCATGTAGGCATCTACGGGGTCCCGTTGGATAGACAGCCCGGCGGCTATCACTTCACACAGGGAAGGGGGCAGACCGCGCTTCGAAGCGCGGTCTGCCCTTTGGTGACTTGGTTGCGGGCCGACAATCACCCGCCATTCCAGATCGTGCGGACCGCATGTCCGCAGCAAGGTGGCCGACTAGGGCTTCGGCATCGAATTCATCGGTCTCTAAAGACCTTTATTCCCTAGAGAGGTCCCGACAGGCCGTTTCAACCAGCTGCACCGTGTGTTGCTGAGAACAGCGTTGATCGATGTCAAACATGGTATCGATCAAGAAGTGTCCCGTCCCGAACAGGTAGTAGGCGACGGATACGGACACGACCAGCCGACGGATGCTGTCGGGGATGATGCTGGCCCCGCCGCGGCACCTTCGGAACGTGTCACCTACGAACCTCAGTAGCCGCCGGGCCCAGCGTTCACCCGACGGTGGAGATGAACTACTCATCCTGTCCTCCTCATAGTTGACGGCCCGTCACGCCAGCTCGGCGTGTACGGGAGGCCGATCAGTGTGGCGCGCAGTTTCTGATCACATCAAGAGGAATCGCCACATTGTGGCCAGGGGGTGACAGTGACGATTCATCCGGGCATGGTGGAAGATCTCGCCCTCGGCACCCGAGACCTGTACGCGCAGAACGAAGAGCGCTTGTTGGGCATCATCGCCCGGCAACTCGCCGAGGGCCTCGACGCGCCCGGATGGGTCGAGCGCAAGCTCGGCGCTGTGCAGGCCGTGCGCCGAGCGTCTCAGGGCGTAGTCGACGAGCTCGGCAAGGCCGTGTCCCTGGAAGTGTTCGACGTCGCTGCCGAGGCGTTCAACACCGGGCACCGCTCCGCCGTGGCCGAGCTCGGCGCACTGTCCGACGCCGGGCGCCGCCTGGTCGACGACGTCACGCCCAACGCGCAGGCCGTCGACCGCCTCGCCACCGAGACCGTCGACCTGCTCACCGAGCGGCACCGTTCAATTCTGCGCAACGTCAACGACCGGTACCGCGGGATCGTCGCCGAGGTGACCGCAACGCCCCTGCTCGCGTTGTCGGTTACCGTTCCGGCAGCTGTTGCGCTGGACACTCTGGAGGGTCCCCTCGGCGTGCGGCTGTCTGGCTTGTTGCACGACATTCCCAAGGACATCGACATGGCCGACGCCGAAGCGGACCTCGTGGCCGACAGATCGCCGGCGGCGCGGGCTTGGCAATTGCTCAAAGGCCAGTCCGATGTCGGGTGGGTGATTGCGGGGAAGCTCCTGGCCAGGAAGCGTCCCTGGCTGCTGCCGGTCTACGACAAGGTGGTGCGCTGCGCCCTGGGGCGCCCACACCCCTCGTTCTGGCTTGCCCTCCATGCCGCGCTGCGCGCGGATGACCGTGCCCTGCACCGTCAGTTGCTCGCGCTGCGCCAGGTCGCGGGGGTGCCGGAGACGGTGAGCGCGCTGCGGGTATGCGATGTGGCGGTGTGGATGGGGCACCGGTCCGATGGCCACGCCTGTCCTCGCTGACTGCGGCAGCGAAGCTGCCCTTCCGGCGTTCCGGCGTGTGAGGCCGGACAGCAGCCATGCCGAGGCAACCGGTGGCGGGCCTGGAGTGTCTTGAGGATGTGTGAGAGCACATCTGCCCCGGCGCCGGACCGATCGGCGCGGGCTGCCCCGACCTGCTCTGCGAGGAGCCAGCCGACTCCTGAACGGCGGATGTTGACCGTACCGCTTGATGCTCCGACGCAGGCCTCGCGGTACGTGTGCGCTCCGTCGGTCCTGTCTGGTGGGGAGCTTGTTGTTGGCTAGTCCGAGAACAGTTCCCACACCGAGTCGAACCAGGTCTGCATGCTGTCCACGAAGAAGGATGCGGGGGACTTCGTGTCGGCGTCCTTCACGGAGTACGTCAGGTCGGCTCCGATGCCCACTACGTCGAGCGCGTCGATCACCTCGCCGCTGTCCAGGATGATGGGACGTTCGGCCACTCTATACGTGCCGAACAGCGCCTCTGATCCGTTGAGCAGATAGAGCTTGAAGGTCGGAGGTACCAGGGCGTGGCGGATCTCCAGGGTGACCTCGGGCACCAGCCTTTCGACCTGAAGTGAGTCGAGGACGTACTTCAGCGAGTCCGCGGACCGGCGGGCGATGTTCCGCACACGCTCCGCGGGTCGCGGATCGGACGGATCGTTTTTGGCAACGGGATAGGGCAGCGCGATCCTCTCGGAGGGCACCAGCATGCGTACGGCGATGCGTTGCGGTGCGCTCTGCTTCGCTTCGCGGATCCGTTCCGCCTGCAGCCGGATGTGGGTGTCGAGGGATTCGGCGGTCAGTGTGTAGACGTCCAGGGTGACCTCGGGCCGGTCGAATGCCTCGGCGATGATCGGGCCGAAGGCCGTGCGGCTGAGCTTCGCACTCTGGGCGAAGGCGGGTTGCATGCGCTGGGTCATGAGAACGCGGGACCTGCTCCCCTGCCGGGACTCGATCCAGCCGTCGTCCTCCAGCGCCTTCAACACCCGCTGGACGGTGTCCCGGGAGACGCCGAACTCCTCGGCCAGGGCCCGCTGCGCCGGAAAGAACGTTCCCCAGGGGTAGACCCCGTTGACCATCCGTGTGCGCAGTTTCTTCAGGACGCGCTGGAACTCCCTGCCACGGCCATCACCGGTCTGTCCCTCGTCCACAGGCCGACCTCCCCCTTCAGCGGCCAACAAGCTGATTTCGCAGGCCTCATCCCCGTTCACGTTGAATGTGAAGCCTGTCTCCCGTCATGTCCCGTGTATGCCGGGCTGGTTGACGCCGAGGAGGTCCTGCTCGAACGGCGCCGGAAACCAGCGAGTTGTCGGGCTCTGGCGCCTGGGACGCAATCCGGTACAAGGACGACCCGAAGACGTCCCCGGCCGTCGACACGCTCACGCAGCTTGTCTACGCGGGCCGTCTCCGACTGATTCCTGTGGTGCAGTCGGATGTTGCCTGCCTCCGTATGACCCCACACGAGTCGCTGTGCCGGGCCTCTGCCCGGCGAGACCACGAGGGCATGGTTCTCCACAAGGCTGCCTTCGTCGTCGCGACTGGTCAGATCTCGCCCGCGCGAGCCTTGGTGTACCAGTCCGGGACGTGGTCGTCGGCGAGGGCCACGATGCGGAGAATCAGTGCAAGCATGTCCGGCACCGCGTTGGAGGCGACGGCACGGATCTCGTCCAGAATCCGGGCGAACTGGACGGAACCGACGGGCGCGTTCCAGGTGCGCGGCAGCTCGAAGGGGTAGTCCACCAGACTGTGGTGTCGGTGGACCACCCGTAGGTCGAAGGCGATCTCTGCCGCGTCCTCGTCGAGCCCGTCGACCAGGCGCACCACGAACGAGAACTTCACCGCAGCCTTGCCGGCCCGATCCGGCGAGGTGAACAGTGCGCCGCGTTGATGTGCCCACTGCCATCTATGTCTCGGCAGCAGACGCGTCGCGTCGCTCGGCTCGGTCTGCGCCTCGTAGTAGAGGAATCTGCCCCGGAGCATCCCGTCGACCGCACCCCAGAGGTCTGTGAAGAGAACGTCGAGCTCCCGGCTGATCCGCTCAAGGAAATTCCGGCGCTCCAGGGTCAGTTGTGCGGCCTCGTACGACGCAGCGGTCAGGACGGCGAGACGGTCCTGCATCTCGGCGATCGACGCGGTCTCGCGCAACTCGGGCGGCTCGGCCAGACAGGCGCGGACCTCCCTCGCGAACTCGGCCATCGTCGGCCGACCCGCCGGGTGGAGCACGGTGCAGCTCTGCATCAGCCGGTCCAGCTCGCCCGCCCACGCCAACGCGATGTGCCCCTGGAGGCTGTACTCGCCGCCGGACCGGTACTCTCCCGGCAGCGGCCAACGGGTCCGACGCAGCAGCACCCACATCGTCTTCGCCAGCGACCAGACGTCTGCCGGGCCGCCGTCGGCGTTATCGCTGGGCTCCAGCATCTCGGGGGCGTGGAAGTTCACCGGGCCGAGCTTCACTGAAGAGCTGGTGACGTCGCCCTTGCCCGGGAAGGTGACCAGTCCGAAGTCGCCGATCTCCCACCGGCCGTCACGCTCGAACAGGTTCGACGGTTTGATGTCGCGGTGGTGGACAGCCTGCTCCGCCAGGGCGGCCAGCGTTTCGGCGTAGGCGGCGACGGCCTCCAGCATCGTCTCCTCGGCAGGGGTGTCGCCGAGGGCGTCGTCCAGCGGGACGGCCAATGGCATGACGTACCAGCAGATCTCTCGCATGTCCTCGGGTACATGTGAGTCGACGAGCGGCACGACGCCCTCGCCGGTGTAGCCGCGCAGGAAAGTGATCTCGTCGGCGAACCTCAGGCGGCGATCCTCCAGGGACCTTCCGAGGCCGAACATCTTGATCGCGTACCGGCCGTCATCGCCCTCGTGGCGTGCTTCCCAGACCTCGCCGTTGCCGCCCCTGCCGAGGTAGCCGCGGCCGACCAGGGTCCACTCCCCGAGCATGGCGCCCTCCTGCGGCTTCCAGTTCCTGCCGTCGACCTTTCCCACGGTGCCTTCCGTTCTCACGCCGAACTCGTCCCGATGTATTGTCCGCAGCTTCGCGAGTGACCGCGAAGGCTTTCCCTCAACTCCCGGTGGGTGGCTATTTCGAACCTGCTGACAGCTGCCGACGCGACTGCTCAACTCGCCAAGTGACGCGCTCAGTCACAACCACCCGTTTCCGGCCCTGCTGAACACGGTCGGACGCGAGGCGATCCGACGGGCCGGTGGCTACCAGCGCCAGGAGACGGATGCCGCCGACATCCTCGAATGGCCGCGGGAGCTGACATGGCGGTGACGGAGCTCGAAGTCCTCGCGGCCCGGCTGCGATTGGACCTGGAGAGCGCCGGCTTCGCGACGGCGCCACCCGAACGGGCAGACGACCAGGAGGACGGCGCCCGAGTCTTCGTCTTCGAGGACCGGGTGCACGTCGCCTGGGGTATCCGGGACCGGCTGAGGGAAGCGGTCCCCGACATGCAGGAGGCCGGCCGCACGCACGAAAAGACGTCGTCTGCTGCTACGAGACCGTCCGCGCGACGATGCACCTCGCCCTCGGCAACATCAATCCGAACGCAACCGGACGGCTCGTGGTTGGTCATTCTGCTCAGAGACAGCTGACCCTGGAGGTCGTTTCCTGATCGAGCAAGGAGCTTGAGTCGCGAGGGCCCGTTTGTGCGAGATCGGGGGCAGGTGGCCACTGGTGGATCGCCACGTGAGCTCACATGTAGCCGTCTCGCCCACGTTTTTTCTTTTCCCGTCGCGCCTCCTTACGGGCCCGAGTGACGGATAGTAACGGGGCGCGGAATGCGAAGAGCGTGGTCACGGCCATCGCAACACCGCCTAATGTGATTAGTGTATTTTGCATCGAACTGACCTGGTGCGAGAGTGTGTTGCTCGCGACAAGGTGAACTGTGATCGGTGGCGTCAATGTGGCAAGGGCGCGATCGGAGTCTCCCTGGTAGGTGGTAAGGACTAGCACGAGGTCGTAGTCTCCCGACTCGCTGGGGGTCACGGTCCACTGCCAGTGGGCGGCGTCTCCTGGTGCAGCGATGACCTGCTCAGTCGCCGTATCGGCGAGCAGTCTGACCTTCACCTCGCTGCTGGTGGAAGTGAGAGACGCGCCTTCTACGCCGCCCACCTGAAATTTCCGAGTCTCAATGGCGGGTCGGGCCCCTCGTGGCCCGTTGACATCCTTCTCACCCAAAGCGACAAGAGTGACCCTGTAGATGATTGAGTCATCGACGGAGGTCGAAATGCTCGATCGGCAGATGAGTCTTCCTGCGAAGAGTCCTTTTCGGTCGTCCACGATGCGGGCCTGAAACCGTGCCTGATCGGCAGGAAGGTAGCTGGCCGATGGCGAGGGCGGCGGATGCCCATCCTTCGGTTCGCGGCGCGTGCCAGTTACCAGCATGGCGTAGATGACCCCGACGGAGAGGACTGCGGCGAGAGTGCACAACACCCACAACTGAATCTGTCGGCGGCGAAGATTCCTTCTCTCGCTCTCGCGGCGATAATCATCCCAGTTCGACCTGCCCTGCATATCCGCCCCCCCGATGCGCGGGCAACGTGCTTCAGGAAGTCAAGTCTTCCCTCTACGTGTGGCAGGCGGCAGTATTTCGACGTCATTGAGTCTTCCGTCAATCAGCCTGATCTTGGACGCTATGGGATGAGGTCCTGTCGCGCGGGTGCTCGGCTCAGCGCACACGCAGACCGAGCGGCGGTCGAACGGGTTCGTGATCGAGTAGCGGCATACCCGCACCGATCCGCATGAGCTAACTACGTCCGAACGCCGCCGATTGCCCAGCGAAGGTCGGCCATTTGGCCCTCAGTGTGCGAGGCAAGGAGTGGCCCATCAGCATGGATGTATGAGCGCGCGCCGGAACTCGTGTCGCACTGTCGTGGTGACTGCCCTTCTCGTCGCCCTGGCGTCCTGTTCGGGCGGCTCTGATGACGGTGGCCGTCCGAGCTCAGTGACCCCGACCCGCGATAGCGCTCTCGCGGATGTGCCTCCCGGGGCCGAGGTGCTCGGGACGGCGCGTCCCGGTCAGCCCTTCAGTGTCACGGTCCTGGCCTCGGACACTGCTGACGACCCTCACAGGTGGCAGTTCACCGTACGCAGCGTGGTCTGCGGCAAGCCCCTCGACCCGGCCGTCATGGCCCACGCAGCCGACTCGGTCGGCGCGCCCACCGCCAGCCCGACGCCCGAGGCCGGCAAGCAGTTCTGTGTGCTGACCATGGACGCGGTCAACGCAGGCAAGAGCATGGCGATCTGGAACGCCGACGACACGGTGAGCCTGAATGTCGCGGATACGCGCTACACCATGTCGCAGAAGGACTCCGACTACGCCTCGGACTACGCCCAGTACTGGAACAGCAGAGGCCAGACGGCGCCGACCTTCGGACTTAACCCGGGCAGCAAGGGGCCGGTGCATGGGGTCTTCCAGATCCCGACAGGGGAGAAGCCCACAAGTATCTGGGTCACCTCCGGCACGGCCATCACGACAATCGACGGCGTTCAACCGGGCTATCTCGTGCTCCTTACGTGAACCGAGCCTCCATGGGCATGGCCACTGTCCGATCAAAGTTCGGTGGCGTGTGCTCACAGTCACTGGTACAGGACACCCGCCCACGACGCCGGGCGGGGCGTGTCCGAAGTGACACGTAATTTAAACAAGCGATCTAATGCCGGTATGGACGTGACCGACTTCCCCGACGACCTCGACCAGGCGGCAACCCGGCAGGAAGAGAGGATCCAGAGCCTCCAGGAGCGCCGCTCCCACCGGCTGTCCGCATGAGGCCGGGGCGGGCCTGAGACGGGGCCGCAGTAGACCGGCCTCCGGGGAGGCTAGCGGTGACCTGGTTCGGGACGCGGCCGGAGGCGCGAAGCTCCTGCAGGTCCGGGATGTGGGCGAGTTCGGGCACTGGCAACCATGGTTGATCTGGTCAGCTCGACGCTCACCCCTGCGGCATCAGTCCCGTCGTGCGCAGCCGAGCCACCGTCTGCGCCGAGTTTGCGCGGGGCGGCTGGGCCGCCATCGCCGACAGCAGACCGTCCCAGGCGTCGGGGAGTCCCGCGTCCACGGCCGACCGGTACGCGGCGCATGCCTCGGGTGTCCGTCCCTGGTCCAGGTACAGGGCGCCGAGCGCGGTGTACGACTCTGTGTCACCGGCTTCACAGCCGCGGACGTAAGCGCGCTCGGCTGCGGCGGTGTCGCCGAGCTGCTCGCGCACACGGCCCAATGCCGTCCAGGCGTCGGAGGCGCCTAGGTCGGCGGCCCGCAGCACCGCGCGCCGGGATCCCTCCCGGTCCCCGACGCGTTCCCGCATCCGGGACAGCGCGGCCCAGGCATCGGGGGCACCTCGCTCAGCGGCCAGGTTGGCGGCGCGCTCTGCGCCGCTGCTGTCCCCGGCGTTCTCCCGGGCTCGCGCCAGCATGATCCAGGCGTCCAGGTCACCCGCGCGTGCCGCCTCCGCAGCGGCGTGATCGGCGCCGGCGTCGTCACCGATCTCCTCCCGCGCTTCGGCCAGTGCGGTCCACGCCTCCGGATCGCCGGTGCGAGCCGCCTGGGTGGCGGCCTCCTCGGCGGCCATGCTGTCGCCGTCCGACTCGGCGAGCAGCGCCAGGTCGCGCCAGGCGGCGCCGACGCCCAGGGCGGCCGCCTCGCGATGGGCCGCGGCTGCCCCCGAGCGGTCACCAGCCCTTTCACGCAGCCTTGCCAGGAGGGACCAGCCTTCGGGATGTCCCGCGTCCGCGCCGCTGGTGGCCGCGCCCAGGGCTGACGTATGGTCACCCAGAGCCCAGTGCAGGCGTACTAGAGTCGCCCAGGCCTCGCTGACCCCTTTACCCGCCGCCCGCGTGGCGTGTGTGACCGCTGTTACGAGGTCACCGGACCGTTCGGCGACCTGCGCGAGCCCCATGTGCCCCCAGCCATCACCGGCCTCTGCCGCCTTCTCGAACGCCTCGACTGCCGGCGCCCCTTGGGCCGCCCGCATCCGGCCGAGCGTCCGCCAGGCCAGCGGTTCACCCGCAGTGGCCGCCCGGGCCGCGACCGCGTCCGCCGCGGCCGGGTCCCCTTCCGCCTCACGGATCCGGGCCATGGCCGCCCAGGCCCACGCGTCGCCGGACTCTGCCGCGCGCCGATATGCGTCGTAGCTACCCGGCCCGTCGCCTGCCGCTTCCCTCGTCACGGCGAGGGCCGCCCAGGCGACAGGATCCGTCGCGGCCGTCTTGTCCGCGGCCTCCCGCCCATCGGTGGTCGCCCGCAGCACCGCCAGGGCCGCCCGGGCACGGACGTGCCCCAACTCGATCGCCCGCTCATACAAGGGCCCGGCGCCTGCATAGCGACGCCGCTGTTCGGCGGCCCTGCCGAGAGCGTAGACGTCGTCGGCGGTCCTGGCCCAGAGCGCCCAGGACCAGAACGCGGCGGGTGGCGCCCGGTGGGCACGGACCCGGCGAATGTGCTGTTCGAGATAGTCGTCAGGGCGATAGCTGTCCGGCTCGCCCACACCCGGCTCGTACCGCTCCGCGATCAGCGGCGCGGGGCCGCCTTCCGTTGTCGTCAGCGCCCCGATGGCGGCCGGGAACCATTCCTCGCCTGCGGTCGCACGCGCGGTGGAGTCCATGAATCCGGCCGCCGTCTCTCTCAGCAGAAGCTTGGGCACGGCACTGGCGTGACCCAGCCTCCGTGCTTCCGCGGCCGCCGTCAGCACGGCGTGCTCGGGCGCCGTGAACCATTGATCCGGGCCCATCTCCCAGCGCCGCACCAATTCCGGTCCTGCGGTGAGGTGTTGCAGTACGCGCTGACCGGTCCCGGCCGCCCGTACGGCTCCGGCGAAACGCGGATCGCGGGCGGCGGCTGCCGCGACGGCCGCGGGGTCACAGTCCAGCGTGTCCGGAACCGTGATCATCGTGTGGGGTCTGGTCAGCAGCGCGAGGGTGTGCGGAGCGGTCTCCAGACTGCTCCGGCGGTTCGTCAGGCGCCGCATGTGTTCTGGCCACATGGTGCCCACCACCGCGAGCGGCGCCACCTGGTCAAGCAGCCGCCCCAGCGCTCGGGCGGTCCGCTCGCCGGCAGCGCCGTTCAGATAGCGCTGCGTCTCGTTGAGCCACAGCACGGTCCGCGGGTCAATGCCGTCGTCCTCGATCCACGCGGTCAGTTCCTCCGCGTCGGCAGGGAACAGCACAGGCCAGTCGGGCAGCACCACGGCCACCGCCTCGTACAGCGCACGGGTCTTCCCGCTCGCGGAACGGCCCACCAACAGCACGAGCGCCGCCTGATTAGCCTCCGCGGTCCGCGCCAGCCGTCGGCGCAGGGTGGTGTCGTGCGGGCGGGTGAGGTACTCGGTCAGCGGTGGATCCACGGTCCCGTCCGGGTCCGGCGCGGGGTGGACGCCCAGGCGTACAGGGTCCCATTCCGCTGCGGTGCGCAGCCGTTCCCCCGGCGCCTTCCCCGCGGCCACCCAGAGCGCCTGCACCTCCGCAGTCACCCCGTCGGGGTCCTCGCCGGCCAGCCCCGCGAGCGCCGCGGCGACGGACACCGTGTCCCGGAGCGAGGCCGGCGGTGCACAGGCCAGGACCTGCGTCACGGTGTCCTGCGCGGGCCGCCCCCGGTGGCCATCAGCGTCTGCGACGAGAGACTCGGGTGCCGGGCCGCCCGCAGCCCGGGACAGCGTGTGTAGCCGTTGCTGGAGGGCATGCAGGGGCCCTGGCGGCAAGCGAGACGGGGCAACAGAGTGAGCGCCCTCCGACCCGCCGCCTGCGGTCCGCCTCTCGTCGTCAGCCATGGGCGCCAAGTTCCCGGCCGAGGAATTCAACAGCGCGATCCACCGTGTCGAAGATGGGAAATACTTTGCTCAGCCCAGTGATCCGGTAGATTTTCAGAATTCTTTCGTGAGGTACCACAAGTGCCATCATGCCGTCGTGGGCACGGACCCGCTTCAGGCCACCGACCACCACACCGTTTCCCGTCGAGTCCATGTAGTCGACTGCCGACATATCCAGTACCAGGAACCACCGTGCGTGGTTCAACAGGTCGACCAGCAGTTGGCGCAAGGCTGGAGCCTCGTACACGTCCAACTCACCCGCGAGCGTCACCACGGTGACGTACTCGGAAACGTGCTCGTACGACAACTTCAGGCGGTCCACCCGGCCTCGCTTCTTGCCGACTGCCTGGCGCGCCCGTGCGCTCACGGCTGGCGACACCTAGCGGAAACTCTGATGTTTCGGGCATTAGGGATCTTATCTGGCGACCATGCGTCATGCAGGGGTGAGAGCCGCGCGGGCCGCGCTCAGGAAGGCCGCCTGCGCGACGGCGTGCCGGGTTCCCGGAGCATTGACGGCCACTGTGTTGCGGAGGTTCTCCGCCGCCGCTGCCACAGCACCGGGGCCCTCAAGGCGTACGACGTTCAGTGTCTCGGCCAGTGCACTCACAGCGGCGTCGTACTCCCGCCGCCGCGGGGTCTCGTCCGCGGTGCCGATGGCGCCCTGCCAAGCCGCGAGCGCCTGATGGGCGCTGTCGGCGCGGCTCAGGTACGTGACGTAGGCGGCCCGCCGCACTGCCCGCTGGGTCGCGAGCGTCTGTTCGGTGAGGGTTCGGCGGGCGACGTCGAGTTGGGCCGTAGCCTGGAGTTGTCCGGAATCCCAGGCGGCGGCTGCCTGTTGCCGGCCAGCTGCCCAGGCGGCCTCAGCCTGGCGCTCGCCCGCCGCCCAGGCCGCTGCGGCCTGGCGTCTGGCGGCAGCGAGGGTGAACACCCCCGTCAGCGCTCCGCCGCTGACTGCGGCCCCGGCAGCAATCAGCGCCGTCGCCACGGTCTCGTCCACGTCAGGCGCCCAGCTCCGCGAGCACCACGGACCTGGCCTCCTCCTGGATCCGGCGCCTGAAAGACGATCTCATCATGCGGTACTGCTAACGGATCCAGGCCCTTGAGCCGACGCCGCCTCGCCGTGCTAACGCAAGATTCATTCCCACGGCCGCCTGCCGTCCCAGCCCGTCGTCGCACAGGCTTCCACGAGGCCGACCGCTGGCAGTAGGACCATCCGGCTGTGCTCGACGCCGTGTTCCTACTAAGGAAATAACAGCAACAACGCCCCGCTGAAACTGTCGGACCCAGCTCAACTCCAGCACGTGCTGTGCGACACGCAGGCTCACGAACCGCGGAAGCGAGTCCTCTTGGCGCTGCTGAACGCCAGCGACCCTCTTGGGCCTCCGAGAAGGTTCCTGTCCTCGCTGGCCTACGCGTCAAAGCAGTGGGCTGTGAGTCCCGAACTCGTCGACCGAGCCTGCTTCCTGTGGTCTGAGGCGCTCGATGCCCGCGGCAGCGCTGACGGGGGCCGGCGCCTTCGCGTACGCCACGGCCATCGACGGCGATACGTGGCTGGGGCTCATGGCCCGAACAGCCGACCAGACAAGCTCCCTGGACGCTGCCCATGCGAGCCAAGCGCGCCGCCGAGCACCTCGGCGAGCCTCGGGCCTACCGCATTGCGACTGCTCTCCTGCAAGTAAACGCTGGACGCCTACCGGACGGCCGAAGTCCAAGCGGGTGCCGACACCCTGTTCACCGCGAGCGCCCCCGACTCGTCCGCCGAGCGCGTCGCGCTGCAGCGGGCGCTCATCAACTGCGGGAAAGTTGAGGTGGCCTTCCCGACAGGTCCTAGCTAGTGCTGTGACCGGGAACGTCCGCCGGGGTCAGCTCGATCAGTCCGGTCGTGCTGCTTCCCACCTCCATGAGATCTGGCGAGGGAGGCCGTCGAGTTCTCCGCGGCCGGTGCACCAGAGGAGTACCTGAGTGGGGTCTCCAGGCGGGGCGTCGGGGAAGAGCCGGGTCAGTACTGCTGCGCTCAGCGGTGCTGGTGGCAGCCAGTCCACGCACAGTCCCTGCGTGATGTCGTAGGTGTGCAGCAGGGTTTCGGCGACGCCCATCGCGGCGAACCCTTCGGGGTCGCACGGGCCCCAGTGCCAGGCCCTCATGGTCGGGTTGGCTGTGGCCAGGGCACTGCTGAGCAGTCCGCTGCAGGCGGTGACGGCCTGGAGTACTTCGGCAGGCGAGGCAGTGGGGCGAACGTCCAGGTCGATGGGAAGGTAAGCGTCGGTGGGCTGTGCTGCCAGCTGCCCTGCGTAGGCCAGCAGGTCGTGGCCGATGTGGGCTGCTGTCTGCCAGCAAGTCCATTCGAGTGGCCCCGCCGGCACCGTCCAGTCCTCGACGGTATGGGGGCCGAGCACCCGCAGCATCTCTGCCACAGCGGCGTCGACGTCCTTATGGTCCACGCAGAGCTCCTCGCGATCCGTGTGATGGCACTGGGCTGGGCTGGTTGTCGATCCTTCACACCGCCGGGCATCTGGCGCGCCCGCCCCAGCGGATGCCCTTTGGGAGCGCATGCGAATCGCGGGGAAGCGCGCCCGCCTCACCCTGGACGCCGGCCTGTGCGCCCAGTTCTCGTCTACGGGGCTGGCAGTTGAGGGTCATCCGGTGCGGCCCGTGGCGTCTCATGCGCACGTTCTGATGAGGCGGAGTCGTCGGTTGGTGCGGGTGCGGGTGCGGGTTGCTGCCACTGGTCCGGTTTGATGCGGTGGGCGAGTGCGGGCCAGTCGGCGATGCTCTGCTTGGCCAGGGAACGCATTCTGGGATGCCTGTCGAGCTGCGCGGCCAGGGTCGTGTCTGAGGGCAAGCCGCCTCGATGAGGAGTCGGAGCGTGATGACGGCCTCGGTCAGGTACAGCGCGCCCGCGAGCGCTCCGGGATCTTCATGGACTCGGTGGGGAGCTGGGAAACCATGGCTCAGCGCGTTGCGGATCTGGGCCGCCACGAAGGCCCACGGTCTGACTGTGTCGTTGAAGAGCCACTCGCCTACCTTGGGCCCGAGTTCTTCGGCCAGGGCCAGGAGACGCTTCTCCAGCGTGATGTCCACGAACACCTTGACCGCGTCATACACGTCGCGGCGCTCGGCGGACTTGAACGCTCCTGAATCCTTGAGCGCGTAGCGCACGCGCTGGGCGAAAGGGTGTTCAGTCGGGTCGTCGTGCAGGGCGCGATGGAGTGTTTCGGCTGCGTTGACGACGTCCAGGAGCTGTAGTTGCAGGGACCCGGACCGCTGGCGGGGCTCTACCGCGTCGAGCGGCACGGAACAGCGCCGGGCCAGCTTCAGCCACACTGGGATGAAGGAGGGCATTGCGTCCAGGGACGGCGACAGCGGCATCGGGGCGCGCAGCGACGGCGAGGGCTCTTCGGGTGCCTCGCCGTCGTGAGGGTCGACAGTGAAGAAGAGCGGCAGTCTGTTTTCCGGGAGGCGGTCTTTCGGCACGACACGCAGGTTGAACACGCTGACCGGCTCGTCGACCCCGATGGCGACCAGGGCCCGAGGGGCCACGATCTCCTTCTCCACCTCGTCCAGGGTGAAGCCTGTAACCCGGTCGGCCCTGACCACCACGCGTTCACGCAGGGATCTCATCCGGCGGCCGTGGTGGCGGCTTTCGCGGACAGAGATGGCGATCGTTCCGTCGTCGAGGGCAATGGCTACATCGTCGGGCGCGGCGTAGGCACCGGAACCCGCCCGCGGGCCACGCAGCCCGCTCGGAGGCCACCAGGCTGGCAGACCGGTGATCTCGAACTCCGCTGCGCTGAAGCGAGTTGACTCGGTGATCTCACCCCCGTGCACCAACTGTCCGACGCGCCATCCCATGGTCCACTGATCGCTGGTCGTGTGGGTCGCACTGGGACTCGGTCCCTGCACCTCATCGTCCAGGTAGCAATCCAAGAGGGTGTACGAGACACCTTGACAAGATCCCCAGATCGTGTGCGGTGGCACAAGGTAGAGGCCGTCCCAGCCGCACGAGTTCACCATCAGGGTGCCAATGAGGTTCAGGCGCCATCCGTCCGCAGCGCGCGTCAAAGACCCCGGCACCCGCACGCCGGGTGTGTCCGGAGTCCACCACGCGCCATGGTGCTCTTCACTCACGTGCTCCCCTTAAAGATCCATTCGTGCACACGTCTACCTTCCCACCGACGCTTACACCGTCGCCTAGCTATCGCCGTGTGCTGAAATTGGCCACGCCGCTTTCCAGGGGGCAAGGCGCAGGCGGTGGGCAGGTCGGGCCGGCGCCCGCCACATGGCCCGCGCCCTGAGCGAAGGCGTCGGCAAGGTGGAGGTCCGCCGAGAGGACGCAGGCCCGGGGGAAGACCAGCACTCGGGGCGGGACGAGGGCCACCAGGGCAGGGGGCGGCCGTCGCGTAGGAAGCCGTGCGACCGGCTGCTGCTCCGTGGGAAGGGTGCAAGGGGCGTCTGCCGGCGGGGGAGCGGCCGGAACTGTGGTGCAGCATGCGCACGACCGGTGCAGCGTCGGCCGCTGCTTACCAGTCGTCGAGCGCGCTGCCCACCCACGCGATCGGCTGCCCCTCGCTGTTGCGCCCCCAGTGCGGTGCCTCCATCGAGGTCTCGTGACCCTCGTCCAGGACGCAGATCCGTCCCCAGCGGCCGTGCTTGCCCGGACAGCGCCCGGTGAGCCGCCACCGGCGAGAGCTGAAGGCCGGGCAGGGCACAGCGGAGCGCCGAGAACAGCAGTAGGCGAGCGGATGCAGTGCATGGGCGGCGCAGGGGGACGCGCCCTGCGCCGCCGGCGCCCCACCCGCTCCGCTACTCGGCAGACAATGTCCCCTTTTCTACTTCTTTTGCTCTCCGGCTTGACTACTGTTGGCCGTCCGTCACATGACGCCATTCGGGGGAGGCCAGGCCGTGACTGTTCGTTCCTTCTGGCAGCGACTCGTTATGCGCAGGCCCGACAACTCGAGCAACACGAAGGGTCCAAGGCTCCGTTTCCCGGAGATCACCGGGGATCAAGTCGACGTCGTGGCCGAGATCCTCGCAGAGGAAGAGAACAGCCGCGCGCTGCCTGCTGAATCGGATCCAAGGGCGCACTGGCGCAAGCGCGTGTTGCGTCACAGGGCCGGAGAAGCAGCAGAGGAACCGGAGCAACTGCCGAGGCATAGCGCCTTCAAGAGGCTCATGGAGGGCGACCTGGTCTCCGAGAATGAGCTTCGCGCCGCCGTGATGGCGGCGCAGGGGCTTGTCGGTCAGGATGCGGCCTCAGCCATTGGCTTGCGGGGAAGAGCCCGGAGGTTGGGCCACGTCGAGGACGGCGGAGACGAGGGGGACTCAGGTGCTCTGCTGGCCGAAGATGCGCAGCTTGTTGCGGATATAGCGGCGGACGCGATCAACCACACCTTGGCACGCCTCTTCATGCGACTCGGCCCCCCTCCTGAGGGCGCGAGCGGAGACTACATGCCGGTGTCCAGCGGGGGCGGAGGAGCACTGAGCCTCCGTCAACTTGAAGTCGCAGGTCAAAGAACTGGTGTGACCGGTTGTCGGGATACTCACGCTGGTCGTCGGCGGCTGTCTGCGGAGTAGATCACCTGGCGGAGTTGGCTCGGTGGCGGATCAAGTGTCAGGACAAGTTATTGAGCGTTGGAGGTAGCGATCGGGCAGGGTGGACGGATGCCTGAGTCGTTTTTGCCCGGAGGTTTTGTCAATGCCGTTGTTCGTGTCGGGGAGACGGTGCGCCGTCCAACGTCGGCTCGCACGAAGTTCGTGGGTGATCTGCTGAGGTTGCTTGAAGCCGGTGGCTGGAGTGGTGCACCGCGGTATCTCGGTGTCGACGACGAGGGCCGTGAAGTCCTCAGTTACCTCGATGGCCATGTGGCATGGGAGCCGCAACAACCTGCCGCCGTGTCATCGGACGAGAGTCTGGTGACGGTCGCCCGGCTAGTGCGTGAGTTCCACGACCTGACGGCCGGCACCCCGCTGGCCGGAGACCAAGAGGTCGTGTGTCACAACGACCTGTCGCCCAAGAACACCGTCTATCGCCTGTCCAGTGGCGAGCTTCGCCCGACGGCATTCATCGACTGGGACCTTGCTGCGCCTGGCGCCCGGATCCACGACATCGCTCATGTCTGCTGGCAGTACCTCGATCTCGGCCCTGCGGTCACCGACGTCGTAGAGACAGCCCGGCGCATGAGGCTGATCGTTGACAGCTACGAGCTGTTGGACCGGCAACATCTCGTATCCACGATCTTGTGGTGGCAGGACCGGTGCTGGCGGGGCATCAAGGCCCAGGCCGATGCGGGTGACGTCGCGATGGCCCGGCTCCGGGACGCAGGGGCGGTGAGCCAAATTCAGGCGGCCTATCAGTGGGTTTCCGATCATCGGGCTGCATTGGAACACTCAGTGCGGTGAGCGCGTAGGCAACGGCCGCAGCCGGTTCGCTGATTCCGGCCCGTGACGGTCGGACGGCTTCTACGATCCGACGCATGCTGGATCCCGAACTCCTGGAACGGATCACCGCGCGCCGCGCGGAACTGGACGAACTCGAAGAGCAGCTGGCCAAACAGCTGGCGGAGGTGCGGGCCGAGCGGGACGAACTCGCCGTCGCCGAACGTGTCCTTGACCGGGTGAGCGAGCAGCTCGCCGGCGAACGCGCCTTGGCCGCGCCGGCGCCCGGGCAGGTGGGCGGCCGGGCGGTGATGCTGGTCCCGCACCGCACGCCAGATGCGGAGGAGACCGTGCTCCCGCCGGACTATCAGCGCATCCTGGCTGCCGTGCGGCAGGCCGCCGGACCGATCATGGCCCGCCAGGTCGGCGAGATACTGGGAGTCGACATCACCGTGCGGGCCAGGCTGGAACCGCTGCGGGGAGGCTGGTCAGACTCGTTGATCGCGGCTGGCTGCGCAAACTGCCCGACGGCCGCTTCACCACCCGCCTGTGACCGGGGACGCCATCGCCCGGAGGGCTGCGCCACGGGCGTAACCACGGTGCCCCCGGCGGCCGTTGGATCTGTGTGACGAAAACCAAGGAACGCGCCGAGGGCACCTGCCCGCTTGTCTACCAATGCCGTCTGCCGCTGTCCACACGGACCGTCAACCACCTCGCGAGTCTGCTGCGGCGCCATCTGAAGGCAATACGGTCCAGGTGGCGGGTCCAGCCGCCCGGACGGATCGCGGTGATCGTCCTGGCCGTGCTGCGCCACGACCAGCGACTGGCCGACATGGCCGGCGGCAACAACGTCTCCGAGTCCACCGTCCGCCGATGGCGCGACGAGCTGATCGCCCTGCTCGCCGCGCAGGCCCCGCGCCTGGACCGCGTCCTGAAGAAGGTCGCCAAGCAGGGCGGGGAAGTGGTCCTGATCGACGGCACCCTCATCCCCACCCAGCGCCGCACCGGGAAGGCCGACCGGCGGAACTACTCCGGCAAACACCACCATCACGGCCTGCACTTCCTCGCCCTGACAGACGAGAAGGGCCGCCTGATCTGGATGTCCGCCGCCCGGCCCGGCCGCACCCACGACATCACCGCAGCCCGCCACGACCACATCCTGGCCCACCTGCGCGCTGCCGGCCTCGGCGCCCTCGCGGACCTCGGCTTCCGCGGCCTGGACAACGACGTACGCGACCCCGTGATCGTCACCGGCTTCCACGCCAGCCGCACCCACAAGCTCACACCCGGCCAGAAGGAAGCCAACCGCGTCCTCGCCGTCGGACGGGCACCGGTCGAGCACGGCTTCGCCCACCTCAAGAACTGGCGGACCCTCACCAAGCTCCGCACCGACCCCGCCCACGCGACCCGCCTCCTGCGCGCCTTGCTCGTTCTGACGAACCTCGAAGTCAACCGCTGACAGACGATCTACTCCGCAGACAGCCGCGGACGACCAGCGCGAGTATCCCGAGGACCGGTCACACCAGCCGTTTGACCTGCGACTTCAAGTTGGCGGAGGCTCACTGCAGTGAACAGGGAAGGCCAACTGCCTGCCAACTGGACACCGGACGAGGACCCGATCCTCTCCGCCGGTATGCAGATCGCTATGCAGTGGCGGGAACTGGGCGCGGAGCAGTTGAAAGCCGCGCTGGAGGCGCTGGAGCCGGAGCTCGGCCGTGACCACCGTGTACTGATGCAGCGCTTGAAGATGCAGGGTGATGCAGAGCAACGACTTCACGAGGAGCGCCGGGAGCAGCGGGCGCACCGGCGGCAGATGACCGAGGTAATCGTCGGGGCCGTGCTGGCCCTGGCCATGCTCGGCGCGGGTGTGTATGTCGCCCCTGATTCTCCATGGTTGGCCACTCTCCTGTGCGGTCCCAGCCTGCTCGCGCTTATCAAGGTGTTCGTGCTGCGGCGCAGCGATCCGGACGACATGAAGCACGTTGCCCGAGCAGCCCGGTCGTCGACGAATGCCGCCGGGCAGGCGCCACCGACCCAGCCTCCCACCGCTGTGTGAGCCGCCAGGCGGTGCGGGGCTGGAGGGCGCAGGCGGTGGGCACCGCCCGCGTCCCATGGGTGCTCCCGAAAACCCCTGCCGTGCCCGTGCGTGGGCTTCTACCGGGGTGGATTTCCGGCAACGGTGAGATGGCCCGGGACGTCCTGGCGGGCGCTGGGAGGCGCTGGAGGGAACGCGGCTGCTCCGAGTTGAAGACCGATAGACGGCGACGACCCCTGTGGTCTCGTTGGCAGAGGGGGCGGCCCGGGATTCCCAGTGCCTACGCGCACTCCAGTGCGATGCCGCAGGCTCGGGACAGCGAAAGACCCCGGGCCGTACAGAGCGCCCGGAGTCCGCCCGACAGCGTCAGGATGCCGCCCAGTCCAGCCCGAGGTCGGCCAGCGCGGAGAGCTTGTCCGCGGTCAGCTTCGCGCGCCTCGCCTTCGTGTTCGACAGAAATACCCCCAGCTTCACCGAGTGTTCCTGGCCGTCGACCACGATCATCTCTGTGTGCCCTCGTGGCACCGTCAAGGATCCGGTACGGGTCTTGTACTGCGCCAGGGCTGCGACGCCTCGTTCGAAGGCGCTCAGGGCGCTTTGGGGGACTGCGGGTGTCTCAGGCTCCGGGGCGGGCGGGACGACGCCGATCGCCTCCAGGCGCTCGCGCTGTCCCTCCGCCAGGGCCGCCCAGACCTCCGGTTTCTGCTGCCGGGCCAGCCACTTCCCGATATCCATCGCATGAACCGTGAACCCAGGCAGGACCTGCGCCGGACCCTCTTCGTCGCGCACCAGTTCGCGCAGCGCGGCGTAGTGGCGTTGCCAGTCGGCCGGCCACTCCGGGTTCCAATCCTCGTCCACGGCCTCCAGTGCCGTCTTCCATTGGGGGTGACCCTCCAGCGCGCTGGGGCGCCGCAAATTCGCGAGCCACATCCCCAACGGCTTGCCCAGCGCTGTCGCGGTGCGGGGGGCGCAGAGTGTCCAGTGCTGCTCGTAGTACGCCTTGGCGGCCTCCAGGTTCTCCTGGAACCGCTCATCCGCCAGGGACCAGACCATGCCCAGCTTCTCCAGCCGGCGGGCGCGCTGGCCGGTCATCTGCCCGGCTGCGTAGGCGCGTCGTTGCTCAGCGACCCACTGCCCGAGCGGTGTCGCGCCCTCGCGGTGTCCGTAGGGGACCCTTGCGTTCCCGACTCGCTCGACGTACGTCTTCAGCTTGGCCCAGCCGCGTGCCCAGTCCTGGCGTTCGGTGTCGATCACGTTGAAGGAGACCCAGTCCGCGACCATCACCGGATCACGCGGTGCCGCGAAACGGAGCAGGAGACGGGATTCGTCTTCGCCTTCCCCGGGTGGCGGACCGATGTTCACGGACGGTTGGGCGACGTCCTTCTGCGGCTCCTGGGGGATGGCCAGCAGTTCCACGGCTTCTTCGTCGTGGGCCCGCAGGCCCTCCAGGACTTTCACCAGGGGCCGGTAGGAGCCGGAGGTGAACATGTCTTCCGGCTTTTCTCCGGGCTGGAGGAAGACGGGCACGATCAGGGAGGCGAGCTTGCCCTGTCCAGGCTTCTGCCGGAGCGCCCGGCCGATGGCCTGGACGATATCGTGCGGCGCGCCCTTCGGGTCCAACAGGGCGACACTGTCCACGCTTCTGATGTCGATTATCTACAGGTGGGGGAAGTGTGAGTCACGTTTGTTCGGACGGTAGCGGCTGATGCCGCGTACCAGGTGGTTGTCTAGGCCGGTCACTGGTCGATGTCGTCGAAGAGGCTGCGATGCGAATCGGGAGGCTGGTATCCGCCCCGCCGCTCATCCCGGTCATCCCAGGCGTCAGGGCCCCAACTACCCTCGCTGCGTGCTCGTGATCTGCGTTCCTGGTGGTACACGTCGCGTGCACAGTCGAACTCTGCGGCGGCATTGTGATCTCGTCGCCGCTCGAATGCGTGGGTATACCAGAGCAAGGCACTGTCGACGGGGTCGTCCTCGTCTCCGGTAGCGTCCGAGAGCCAATCGTCCACCATGTCCTCAAGTCGTGGAACGAGCTCTTGGCGCACGTGCTCGAACAACTGCTCGCGCTCCTCGTCGGTGAGGAGGAGATGCCAGACCTTTTTCTGCCAGTCCTCGTCTTCGATCCAGGAGGCGTCCGGACTGGCAATGGCCAGCTCTTTCATACGGCCGATGGCACGTTGCCGGACCTCTTCCGACAGGAGGCTCGCCTGGTACAGCCGAGCGAGTACCGTCGTCCGGGTGTCGTAATGGGCGGGAGAACCGAACTCGACAAGCGTCTCGTAGACCTGTGGGTCTGCAGCCACGTAGGCACGCAGGAAGGCGTCACAACTGCTCCGCGCCAGGTAGGCCAGTACGGCCTGCTGTCGGTCGTAATGCTGTTGCCACGGCTCGAGGCGTCCGCGGGGCTGGTGGCGCAGGGCGGCCAAGCGTTGGGCTGTCTCCCGGTAGAGCGGGGGAGGGATGCGCAGCAGAGTGCCCAGACGCTGCTTGCTGCCGGGACCGAGGCAGTCAGTACGTGACAACAGGGCCTGGTCGGTCATGCCGGTGAGGACGACGGACAGCAGGTGTGGCTGGGTGGTCAGCCAGGCTGCGAAGCCCTCCCAGAGCGTTGGGTGGTGGAACGCCCAGTACGCCTGCCCGTCGAGCCCCGTCGTCAGCGTGAGAAAGGTACCGGTGAGCGCGGTCAGGGCCTTGTTGGTGCCGCCTGGTGTGGCGCCAGCCCGTTCGATGATGTCGCGCTGGGCTGCATCGAAGGCGGTGGGGCTGGGCAGACCCCTGTCGCGACCCGTGGCGTAGGTGAGGAGGAGGGCCGCGTGAGCATGCGCATCCAGCTGATCGTAGACGTCGGCCAGCAACTGCCGGGGTTTGGCCATGAACGCGGTGATGCCCTGACGGGTCAGTGACAGACCCGGTGTGAAGGCGCTTAGTCCAAGGCGACGTGCGGCTTCGGGGCGGAAGGGGGCGGCGTCGGCTGCTGCTTCCAGGTGCGGCTTCATCTGGGCGCGCACGTCTTGGGGCTGGTCGCCGGCGGCGAGGTGGTTGTAGAGGATCTGCTGCCGTTCTTCGCGGGTGAGGTCGGCGACGTCCACGGTAACGTGCTGCTCGTGCAGCCGGGGGTAGGCGTACGGCTTCAGCAGCGGGCGGGCTTCGTTGTAGATGTAGCTGCGGGAGGTCAGCACCACACGGGCGCCGTTCTTGACTGCGCTCATTACGTGCGGCAGGTCGCGCGCCCAGGCGTGGGTGAGGTGTTCCTCGTGGCGGACAGCGCCGAAAGCGTCGTCGAGCCAGAAGAACTGATCCTTCTCATGCGGATTCCAGCGTTGCACGAGTTCTTCGGAGGTTCGGGCTTTGATGGCCGTGCAGCCCCAGTTGTCGGCCGCGCTGATGGCCAGCATCAGGGCGATGACGGACTTGCCGACGGCCGGGTCGCCCAGCAGCAGCACGAAGCCGTGGTCACGCAGGGCGCGAGCGGCCTTGCGGTAGGCGCCGGTGACGACGAATGTGGTCACCTGTTCGGGCGCGGACGCCATGAGCACTGAGGCCTGGGCGTAGGCGCGCTCGTCCAGGATCTGCGATAGGTCGCCGAGGCCGTAGACGCGGGGGACGAACATCCGCAGTCCGCGATGTGCGGCGATCATGTCGCTCAGCCACTGCCCGTCCAAGACCAGCGGATGTGCCACCCCAGCCGCGCGCAGCCGACGGCGGATCTCCTCCTCGGAGGTGCCGGTGACCCGCGCGTTCGTCAGTAGAACGTACGTTCCGCACACGCCCCGCTTCACCAGGGCGCTGACCTTATCGAATTCGTCGTCCAGCTCGGACGGAGCGAGCGTGGCGTCGGCCTTCTTGGTGTGCTTGCACTGCAGCACGAACGGCCCTTGTGGAATGTCGTGCACGCTACCGGGGCGTGTAGGCGGCAGCCAGGTGCCGTAGAAGGCACCGTCCCGGCCTCCGTCGTTGGAGTCGGCGAATGCCTGCACCGACTGCCCCCATACCTCCCGCAGGACGGCCGCGCACAGGTCCTGGAAGGCACGCCAGCCCAGGGTGTGCAGTGCAAACCGGGGCGAGCCGACAGCCGCGACCTCGCCTGCGCTGTTCACGCGTCGTCCCCGCTGTCCTCGTCGGCGTCGTAGTCGGCGAGCGCGGCCATCGCCTCCCACATGGCTTCGTCGTCGTAGTCCGGTACCACCAGGTCAGGTGTCAGGTCGTCGCTGTCGGGATCCAGGTCCTCGGACTGGGCCAGCACCTCGACCAGGAACCGTCGCGCGGCCTTCAGCAGGCCGGGATCATCCAGCCACAGCCCGAACTCCAGGCTGCGGCGGGAGCTCCCCGTGCCGTTGGCGCTGCCCAGCCACAGCCGGTGTGGCGTGAAGCCGGTGACATCTGCCACGCCTCCCAGAGCGTCCTCGTCGTGCCACCACAGCTCACCCAGCAGCAGCATCTTGGTGTGGAGAATCGGGACGAGATGGTTTCCGGCCTTGCGGTAGCCCAGGGTGCGAAGTGCCGGCAGCCGGATGCGTTCCGGCGGCGAGCCAGGGCCCAGCACTGGCGCCTTGCCGTCCTGGTGGAAGCGCAGTTCCTCCAGCTCGGAGAGAGCCCAGGCTGGGAAACCGGCCGCATCTTTCACAGCTTCGGCGACCTTCCGCAACCGCTCTGCGTGGTACTTGCCTCGCGGCTGCTTGCTCACCACCACACACGCGGAGGGGAACTCGGCGATGCGCTGCAGCAGTTCAGCATCGTCCACCCACAAAAAGGCCCCGAGCATCGCAGGCCCCAGACTTCGCGACCGCCGCTGTTGTTCGAGACCCCGCCGGAACTCATCAATCCCCTCGATGAGACCGGCCAGCACGTTCGTCCCGAACTGGACGGGACGCTTCCCGCTCTCCAGGACTGCCTGTACGTCGAACTGCTTGGAAAACGACAGATCCATATGCCCCCCCCCTGTGCCGCCAGCATTATGACGCGACATCACGGATTGCCGGGCGCTGAGCAGCAGCGGGGAGCGTGGTGGCCGGTTGTCCCTGCATTGCACGCCGACCTGCCCTGCTGCGCCGACGCGTACCTGACCGGCGCCAGGGAGTCGGCTGCAGGCACTCTGCTTATCTGGGGTTGTCCAGGGTGTGGGGGACGTAGGGTACGCGTCCCGATCTGCAGGGGAGGGTGTTCGGGGAAGGCCAACGCCGGTGTTCGGGCTGGTAGTTACGTTCGGCACGTGTCTCATCTTCCTTGCAGAGCGGTCGGTCTCTCCGGCAACCGGTGCCGAGCAGTGGGTGGTCGTGAATGCGGTGACCTACGCTCTGCATCCGCAGGCCACCGCCTACCTGGCCTCACTGCGGTCCCGGGGCTGTTCGGCGAACACCGAGCGGGCCTATGCGGGCCGGGTGGCGCTGTATCTGTCCTACTGCCAGGACCAGCGCATCGACTGGGCTGCTCCGCGGTTTGTGGAGCTCGCGGGTCTGCAGCGGTGGCTGATCACCGAGCCTCTCCCGGCGCGGGGCCTGCGGCCATCGCTTGAACCGCGGTTCCGCTCACCCGGGACGGCGAACGCGGTGATGACGGTGGTGAGCGGTTTCCTCAGGTTCGGTGCCGTGCATGGCTGGGTCACACCGCAGACGGTGGCGGTGTTGTCGGAGCCGAAGCGGCTGTTCCATCTGCCGCCGGGCTACGACCCGGGCGAGACGGGACAGTTCCGTACCGTCGAGGCGGCCTCCTTCCGGTTCGCGTTCACCGATCCGGGCTACCAGGACCTCAGCTCCGGACAGATCGCGTCGATGATCGCTCTGGCGGGGCGGGCGAGGGACCGGTTCCTGATCGCGCTGCTGGCCTGTACGGGTCTGCGGATCGGGGAGGCTTTGGGGCTGCGCCGCGAGGATCTGCACCTGCTGGCCTCCTCCCGGGTGCTGGGCTGCGGCACCGCGGGGCCGCATCTCCACGTCCGCCGCCGCAGCGACAACCCCAATGGCGCGTTGGCCAAGTCCCGGCGTTCGCGCATCGTCCCGGTCACCGCCGATCTGGTCGCGCTCTACACCGACTACCAGTACGAACGCGACACCACGGGCCCGGCCGCTGACGGAGAGATGGTCTTCGTCAACCTGTTCCGCCCGCCGGTGGGCCGGCCGATGTCGTACCCCAATGCCAAGGACCTCTTCGACCGCCTGGCCCGGGCCGCCGACCATGCCTTCCGCCCGCACATGCTGCGCCACTCTGCGGCTACGGCCTGGCTGCGCGATGGTGTGGACCGGGACGTCGTGCAGCGTCTGCTCGGGCACCTCTCCCCGTTGTCGATGGAGCGCTACCGGCACGTCACCGATGCCGAGACCCGCCAGGCCGTCGAGCGAGTCCAGGCCCTGCGGGAGCACCGATGAGCCGCATCCTGCGCCTGCCCGACGCCGCTGTACCGGGCGAGGGCGACTGGGACAGCCGGGCCTGGCTAGCCTGGCTCCAGGACCGCTTCGACGGCAGCTGGCGGCCGGGGGAGTGGGAGGGCGGACGTTGGCTGTTCACTGGTGATCTGACCAACTCCCGTACTTCCTCCTCCACCTGCCGGACGAGGGCCTGCGAAACCATCGTCAACACCAAGAACATTTTCTGCTCTCCCTGCGCCGAGCAGCTGAGAGCCTCACACCAGGATCCCGACGCCTTCGCCGTGACCTACCGTCCGGCCCGCCGGCGCAGCTTTCCCGGCATGGTCACCGTCCGGTGCTCCATCACCTGCGAGGGCGTGCAATGTGTCCGCCCCCGCCACTGCAAGGGCATGTGCGTCACGCACTACGGCGCATGGAAATACCACGCGATCAAAGGCACAGAGGAAGCCTGGTTGCGGGACCGCGCCCAGCCCTTCACCGACGACCTTCCCTGTCAGGTTCCCGCGTGCCCCAGCCCGTCCTACAACTCCCGGGGTCTGTGCAATTACCACGCCCGGCAATGGAGCCAGGACAACCGCCGACGCCCCCTCGACGCCGAGCAATGGGCCGTGCAGCAGTCCCCTTATCTGGCCACGCACCAGTTCAGCCTCCTGCCGCTGTCCGACCTGCTGCGCCACGAGATGCTCTATGGCCTGCAGCAGACCGACTCTTGGATCCGGGCCCTGGAACCGCACCGCATCCGCAATCTCGTGCGCGATCTGGCCGGCGCCAGCACTCTCCTGGCGGAAGATGCCGGGCCGGACCGTCTGGCCAGTGCACATGCCGGCGCCGTCAGAACACTGCAGCGGCTGCGTACCGTCGTCCGCAGCGGGTTTGAGGAATTCTCCGGCAGGCCCCTCACCGAGCCGGACGTCCTGGACCTGCGCAGCATCGGCCTGCGCACCACCGCGGGGGGGGCGCCCCCCCCGCCGCATGCCCGGCACCGCAGACCTGCGCCCCATCCACCAGCCCTGGCTACGCGACCTGATACGCCACTGGGCCACCACCAGCACGCCACGCACCGAGGTCTTCTCCAACACCCTGCGGGCCGTCACCATCGCCTCCCGGACCCTGGCCCAGCGACCAGGACAGGGCCTCGACCCGGCGGCGCTGCACTTCACCGACGCCTCCGCGATCGTCGACGCCTTCCGCGTCGCCCTGCGGCGCGACGGAACCCTCTACCGCTCCTCACAGCGCCGCACGCTCGTCGGCTGCTTCTTCCAGCTGATCGACTACGGCCGCCGCTCCGGACAGCTGAACACACTCGCGGGAGCCTTCACCCGCCACCCGGTCGAGCACCGCATCCGCATCGAGGAAACCGACGAAGACGGCATCGGCAAGGCTGTTCCCGAAACGGTCATCCGCCAGCTCGACACCCACCTGGACACCCTCGGCCTGGGAGAGGTCCAAGGCCGCCGCGACCTGCCACCCGCCGACCGGCAACTGCTCTACCAGACCGTCTACATCCTGCTCCGCGACACCGGCCGCCGCCCCCTGGAGATCGCCGCCCTGCCCCACCACTGCCTGGAGACCACCCACGGCCAGATCTCACTGATCTGGAACAACCACAAACGCCACCGCCACCGCCGGCGCCTACCCATCACCGAATCGACCGCCCAGGCCATCCGCACCTGGCAAGCCCGCCGCCCCCACCTCCAACTGCCTGCCGACGACGACGCCTACCTCTTCCCCGCCCTCAGCGCCTACAGCAGCGCCGGCCACCTCAACGCCAACTACATCAGCGAGACCCTGCGAGCCTGGGTCGACTCCCTGCCCGCCCTGCACGCCGAAGGAGTCGACGCCCACGGCAACCCCCTGCCCTTCGACCGGACCCTGATCTACCCCTACGCCTTCCGCCACTCCTACGCACAACGCCACGCCGATGCCGGAACCCCCCTCGACGTCCTGCGCGAACTGATGGACCACAAATCCGTCAGCACCACCCAGCGCTACTACAACCCTCGGGAATTGCATCAGGCGGGCGAGAAGTTGCAGGTCGCCTGGTCACGGAGGGAAACGGAAGGTGTTCGTAGGCTCTACGAACTGGCCTCCTGAACAGGGGTGTTGCCGAGCTGATCCCTTCTGATGCATGATCTGCTCTCCAGAAGGGATGGTCTGGAGTGGCACATCAGCGCAAGGTGGCCCTGGCCGGGTCGGCCCATATGGAGCTTGTCTCCGGGGTCGTTCAGCTGCGTCCGGAGGACGCGATGTTCGACGCGATGCTGCGTGGTTGGCGTGCTCAGCAGAAGTCGCGAGGGCTGAAGGACGAGACGATTGACCCGAGGGAACGGCTGATCCGCCGGTTCTTGGAGTTCACGAACGAGTACCCGTGGCGATGGACGCCCGCCCATCTGGATGAGTGGTCGGCCTCGCTGACGAGCGAGAGTCACTTGGCGCCCTCCACGATCCGCAGCTACCAGGGCACGGTGGGGGTGTTCACCGAGCTCCTCATCGATGCCCGATACGGCTGGGTCCCGGCGTGTGAAGAAGCCTTCGGGACCTTCCCGGTAGCGATCTGCCACGAGTGGAACACCCTCCCTCACCTGCAGGATTACGAGGGTGCCCCGGAGGCACGGCCGTTCACAAGGGAAGAGCTGCAGCGCTTCCTCGACTACGCCGACGACCAGGTCGCACGCGCTGTGAAGGCCAAGCGCAAAGGGGCCCTCGCCGCCTACCGCGACGCCACGCTGTTCAAGGTCATCTACGGCTGGGGGCTTCGCCGGACTGAGACGTCCAAGCTCGACGTGATTGACTTCGGACGCAATCCGCAGGCCCGGCAGTTCGGCCGGTACGGCACACTCAACGTCCGCTACGGCAAGGCGAAGAAGGGCCAGCCGCCGCGGCGGCGGAACGTGCTGTCGGTAATGGACTGGGCCGTCGAGGCGGTCGCCGACTACGTCGAGAACGTCCGGCCGCGCTTCGGATTCCCCAATCACCCGGCTCTGTGGATCACCGAACGCGGGGGCCGCCTCCAGCCCGGCTCCATCAACGACCGGTTCGAGGCATACCGCGACGCCCTAAAGCTCCCAAAAGACCTAACTCCCCACTCAATCCGACATTCTTACGTCACGCATCTGACCGAGGACGGGGTGGACCGGCGGTTCATCCAGCAGCAGGTCGGCCACGAGTGCGACAGCTCCCTGGCCATCTACACGCACGTCAGCGACGACTTCATGAACACTTCCCTGCACAAGGCACTGGCCCCGGCGTTTGCCGGAGCCTGACGAGGAGGGATTCGGCGATGGCCGCCAAGCTCGACTACCACTGGCACCTGCGCAAAGTCATGGCTGATCGCGGGATGTTCTCCACCACCGACCTGATCCCTCCGCTCGCCGAACGCGGCATCAGCCTGTCCTCCAGCCAGGTCTACCGGCTCGTCGTCGAGCGACCGGAGCGACTGAGCCTGAAGATCCTCATGGCCCTGCTCGACATCCTCGACTGCACCATGGACGACCTCATCGAGCCCATCGCGGTGGCCGTCGCCGTGAAGAAGCCGAAGAAGGCAGCTGCCGGCGGCTCGGCACCCAATACGGAGGGACTCGGCGGGCTGCGGCCAAAGCGGGCCCGGATCAGAGGTGTTGACCGGTCATGACCACCGCGGACCAGCTCGACCGCGCCGTCACAGACCCGGTCGGCTTGATCACCGACCTCGTCGCCGACATCGAGAGGGAACTCGGCATCGAGATGATCCGGGCCGTGGTCACAGCGGTCGCGGGCGGCCGAGCGAAGTCACGACAGCTGGCCAAGGCCCTGGCCATACGGCCCGCCGTCCTGACCGACGGCCGGTCCCCGGCGCCCCGGGCCGTCGGCGATCTACTCATCGAGCTCCGCAAGGCCGGAGCATCGGCGATCGCACCGCCAGTCTGCGCCGAGTGCGGCAAGAAGCTGCGAACCCTCCAACGCAAGGGGCAGGACTGGTACTGCTCGGTCTGCGGGCAGGAAACTGCCGAGTGCACCGCCTGCGGTAACGTCCGTCGCGTCGGCTTCCGAGACCGCAAGGGCCTGCCGCGCTGCAAGATGTGTCCCGACCACGACCACCGCGATCCCGTCACAGTCGTCCACGATCTGATCACCGCGATCGCCCCGGGCGCCGACCGTGATGCGGTCGCCGAGGCTCTCCGCCGGACGGCGCCCGACCGGCCCCACTATCGCCAGCGAGTGGTCTGGGCCCTGGAGGAGAATCCCCGGCTGCTGACCGGGGAGGGCTACCTGGCGCCGCATCGCGCGATCCTGAAGTTCATCGACCTGCTGCACGAGGCCGGTATCGCCGGGGTCGTCCGGCCCGCCTGTCCTCGCTGCCGCCGGGTGGTCCGCATCGACAAGCCGCTGGACGGGCAGCGAGTCTGCCGCAACTGCATCGCCAAGTCCCGCGTCGAAGAATGCGTACGCTGCGGAGCCCGGCGCGAGCCGGCCACCCGCGACGAGCAGGGGCGACCGCTGTGTCCGAACTGCCTGATCACCGACCCCGCGAATACCGAGGTCTGCATCAGCTGCGGCGAACGACGCCGAGTACAAAACCGCACCGCCGACGGGCCCCTCTGCCCCAACTGCTGCCCCCTGCCCGTCCTGGTCTGCGCGATCTGCGGCCGCACCGCACCCGGCACACTCTCGAAGCTCACCGGCCTGCCCCGCTGCCGCGGCTGTTTCCAACGACAAGCTCACTGCACCGTCTGCGGAGGACTCCGCGGCATCCACTCCGGCACCGCCGACGCGCCCATCTGCGGTCCGTGCACGACACCGGACGTCGAGCTCTGGCGCCCATGTCCCACTTGCGGACAAGCCGAACGGCTTCACGCGCCGGGCCCGTGTCCTCGCTGCACTCTCAAGCAGCGGCTCCACGATCTCCTCGCCGACGACACCGGCTCCGTACCCTCGAAGCTGCAGCCCCTCTACGACGCCCTGGCCAGCACCGAACGGGCCCGCACCGCGATGAGCTGGCTTTCCAAAGGCATCGTGTCCACGGTCCTGTCCGATCTTGGCTCCGGCCGCCGCCCTCTCACCCACCAGGCCCTGGACGAGCTCCCGGAAGGCAAGGTCGTGGAGCACATCCGCAGCGTTCTCGCCGCCGCCGGAGTTCTGCCCAAACGGGACGAGCAGATGATCCGCCTCGAACGGCACGTGAAGGACCTCGCCACCTCCCATACGACGGTCGAGGGACGAAGAATCCTGCACCGGTACGCAACGTGGCACCTTCTACGTCGGCTTCGCCGACGCAGCCACGGCAAGGAGATCACCCACTACCAGCTCGCGACCGCGCGGCAGCACCTGCGGGCGGCCGTCTACCTCCTGGACTGGCTCGAGGAACAGAATCTGACCCTGCCCACCTGCCGACAGGCCGATCTTGAACGCTGGATGACCAGCGACGACGTCCTCCTTCGCACAGAGACAGGCCACTTCGTGCGCTGGTCCCTGGCCCAGAAGATCACCCGCGACCTCAGCTTCCCGGCCGTCAGATGGAACGGCCCCACCCAGCCGATGGACAACGAGGCCCGCTGGGACACCGCGCGACGCCTACTGCACGACGACACCCTCAAGCCCGAAGACCGCCTCGCCGGCCTGCTGTTGCTCCTCTATGCCCAATGGCCCGCCACGATCTCCCGGCTCACCGTCGACCACATCGAGGAAACGGACGGCGCCGTCCGCATCCACCTCGGCGCCGTCCCGGTCGAACTCCCGGCACCCGTCGCTGAACTCGCCCTCCGCCAAGTCGCGGTCCGCCGCAGCCATGCCGTCCTCGCACGGACGGAGTCACCCTGGCTGTTCCCCGGAGGCCAGCCCGGCCGCCCGATCAGTGCCTGGGCCATGGGCGAACGGCTCCGCAAGCTCGGCATCCGGCTCGCCGAGACTCGCTCAACCGCTCTGTTCCAGCTCGCCACCGAGCTGCCCGCCGCGGTCCTCGCCCGAACGCTCGGCATCGACATCACCGTCGCCGTCAAATGGCAGCGAGCCGCCGCCGGTGACTGGGCCACTTACGCCGCCGACGTCAGCAACCGCATTCGAAAGGCTCCAGCCCCGTGACCTTCCAGGACTACCTCCGAACCCTTGCCGATCGAGCGATCAGCTCGATCCCGGCTGGCGAGGCAGAGGACATCTACGTCATCTCGTTCTTTATCGACGACGAGAGGGACGACCCCCGACAGCCCACCCTGACCATCGGATACAACACCGAGGCCCAGTTCCGACGCAGCATCGCGGATGCATCCGACGAGGCGGAAGCCCGTTGGAACTACGCCTTCTGGCTCCAGAACGAGCTCACGGTCATCGGCGACCTCACCCGAGACGCTGACGGAGCCGCAGCACGCCGTCAGTGGATCACTGAACTCGGACTTTGGTACGACGACGAGTGCACGCAGCCCGAGGACTGGATGACAACCGTGGGGCCGACCGCCGCGCTGATCGAGGCCAACTTCAACCAGGCATGCGTCCAACTCGCTCGCGACCTCCACAACGATGGCGTCATCAAGAGCGCCATCGGCAAGCCGGTGCCCGTGATCCTCCACGAACTTGAGTACTACGAGGCAATCGCGCGCCGCACCGAGGCCGCCAACCCGCCCGGACTCGCCGACGACTTCGCGGCATGGGTCCGCACAGGGTGAGGCATTCCGAGAGTTCCAATACCCGACTCCACCATTAGGGGGTGTTTTGAAAGTCCTGTGCGGTGCCCGCGGTGTTCGGTGCGTGCCCTCGGCGTGCCGGACGAAGGCCCTCGTACTGGACGTACTTGGGGCTTCGGCCGGTGCGGCGAGGGTGCGTGCCGGGCGCCGTGGGTGCTGTGCGGGACTTTCAAAACACCCCCTAACCGTCTCCCTGAAACGAAAACGCGACGCCGTCACCAAGCTCGCCGCCCACGTCGTCGACAACCACGGCTGCCCCAGCCCGAGTTCAGAGACCGCCTACGAACTGCGCTCCGTCGCCGTCCCCTACGGCGGATGCACCGAACCCAGCAACGTCAAAGCCGCAGGCGGCTCCTGCCCCATCCGCTTCCAGTGCGCAGGCTGCGGCTTCTACCGCCCCGACCCTTCCTACCTCCCGGCGATCGAACAGCACATCAACGAACTGCGCGCCGACCGCGAGACAGCCCGGGCCATGGACGCCGCCGAATTCGTCATCACCGCCTTCACCGCCCAGATCAACGCCTACGAGCAAGTCACCGACCGCATGCAGCGCCGCCTCGCCGCCCTCCCTTCGGCGCAGCGCCAGGAGATCGAGGAAGCCAGCACCGTCCTGCGCAAAGCCCGCGCCGGCAATACCCACACCCTCCTGCCGCTCACCCCGGTGTCCAGGACCGAGCCGGCATGAACCCCCGCGGCAACCCCCACACTCTCGCCCAGGCGCGCCGCCGCGCCAGCCTCGACAAACGCCAGCGAGCCCTGACTGCGCTCACCACCCTGGAACAACAGGGCAAGAAGATCACCCACACCGCGGTCGCCCGCACCGCCGGCGTTTCCACATGGCTCACCTACACCGAAGGCATCCGCGAGTACATCGAAGCCGCACAACAACGCCAGCACCCCACCACCCCCTTGCCCACCCGCATCGGCAGCACCACCGCCACGCTGCGCACAGAACTCGAGCTCGCCAGGCAGGAGATCCGGACCCTGAGGGAAGACAGAGACCGGATGAGGCGGGCCATCCAGCACCAGCTCGGACAGCAACTCGACGCCCTCGACACCGGGCACCTGGCCGAACGAGTCGACGAACTCACACGGACCAACCAACGACTCGAAGACAGCCTCCAGCAGGCCACCGACGACAACCACGAGCTCCACGCCCGCGTGGGCACCCTGGAAACAGACCTGGCGGCAGCACGCACCAGCCTCCGACGGATGATCCGAGAGGAGAACACCAACCGTTGAGGGCGCAAGGCACCCCTCAGGACCCGCCACGCCACACTTCAGCAACCCGGCAGACCCAGCTACTAGGCCCAGTCGACTCCGAGTTCGGTAAGCGCGGTGCGCTGGTCGTGGGTGAGTTTGTCGCGGCGGTTCTTGGTGTTGGAGATCCATACGCCGAGCTTGTGCTGGTGTTCCTGGCCGTCGACGACGACGCGTTCGACGTGTCCTCTCGGTACTGCCTTGTGAGTGCCCTCGCGCTGGATCCACTGGGCGAGGGCGGCGAGGCCGCGTTGGAAGGCCGATGCCTTCCCAGGGGCCTTCGTGCTCTCTGTGGAGGCTGGTGCGAAGCGCTCGGCCGGTTTCACTCCCAGTCCTGAGAGTCTCCGCTGCTGTTCCTCGGTGAGCTGGGACCACTCGCGGGTCTGCCGCTGCAGCCATCGTCCGAGGTCGTCGCCGTCGAAGAGGACGCCGGGTGCGATGTAGGGCAGGCTGCCGTCGGCGTCGACCAGGTCGGCGAGGACGCGGCAGTGGCGCTGCCAGTCCAGTGGCCAGGGGCAGTTCCAGTCGGGGTCGATCGCGGTCAGCTGCGCTGCCCGTACCGCGGCGCGGGAGGGGTTCTTGCCGAGGCCGTCTTTGCGGCGGAGGTTGGCCATATGCTCCCCGACCGGCACCAGTTCACTGTCGGTGGTGCCCCAGACGGCGTCGCGTCGGGGGGCGAGGTGGCCGTGTGCCCGCCTGTACGAGCGCAGAACCGCGAGTTTGGTCTCCCAGGCTTCCTCGCCGGGTTCCCACACCATTCCGGCTTCGTCGAGGAGCTCCTTGCGGTGGTCGTCGAGTTCACCGGCCCGGTAGGTGCGCCGCTGCTGGTGGACCCACCGCCCCAGAGGGAACGCCTTGGTGGCTCCAGCTTCGGTCTCGGTGTCGTACGGGACGGCGTACAGGCCGGTGATGTGGTTGTCCTTCCGCCAGTGCAGCAGGGCCTGGTAGCCCTCCAGCCAGACCAGGGACTCGGGTCGGTAGACCCGCGTGCGCAGGAACGCGGCGATCGTGGCGGCGTCCCGGGGAGAGGAGAAGCGCAGCAGCGCGGACTCGGCAGCGGCGTAGGTGTCGTCCTGCTCCTGGCCCTCGCCCACTTCGCGGCCGGCCCCGACGATCCGCCCGTCCTCGTCCCGCTTCACGTGCACGTGCCGCTGCCCGCTGCTCAGCGCCCTGCTGGCGAGCTGTTCGACGAGGCGTTCCGAGTGCGAGCGCAGGCCTTGGAGGACGGCTACGAGGGGTGCGAACGAGGCGGAGGCGACCATGTCGGTCGGGTCCTCGCCGGGCTGGAGGAAGACGGGCACGATGATCCTTGCGGTCTTGGCCGTGCCGTCGGGGTTCGGCCGCAGTGCCCGGCCGATGTTCTGGACGATCTCGACCTGGGAGCCGCGGGTGTCGGCGAAGCAGATCGCCTCCACGCCGCGCTCGCCGACGATGTCGACGCCCTCGCCCAGGACTCGCACGCTGGCCAGGAAAGCCCGGTGCACGCGCTCGTTGCCGGCATCGATGCCGTCGGCGAACTGGCGCAGGACCTCCCGGCGTTCGGCGACGAGGTGGTCACCGCAGAGCCATGCCGACCAGACGCGGTCCGGGGGTACGTGGCGGCCGGCCTCAAGCGGGTAGAACTCCGCGTCGATGGACGACTTCGGCAGCAAGTCCGCGTCGGCCAGAACATCGTCGGAGACCTCGGCCGCGTACAGCTCGGCGGCCGTCTGCTGCATCTTCTCCGCGAACGCCATCGCCTCCTCCACCCGTTGGTGGAAGGTCATGACCGTGCGCAGGTTCCGCGCGGCGACGTGCTCCAGGAGCGCCGTCTGCAGCAGAGCGAGGCGCCGGCCCCGCTGCGCTTCCTCCGACTCCCCGAGGACGGGGGAAGGGTCATGGATCTCCAGCACGTCGATCTCGAACCCGGCGAGGATGCCCCGTTCGATCGCCTCGGACAGTCCGAGTTCGTAGATCCACTCGCCGTACGGGCCATCCGGGTCGGACGCCATGGTGGCGATCTCCAGCTCCCGCCCTTCCCGGCCGCGCTGCGGGCGGGGCGGGGCGAGGATACGGGGGGTGGCGGTGAGGTAGAGCCGGAAGTCCGCCGGGATGCGGGTGTTGTCGTGGATCGCTGCCCACGGCCGACCAAGATCACCGGCGGTTGAGTGGGCTTCGTCGACGACGGCGAGGTCGAAGCCGCCCATCGTCTGCCCGTACAGCCGCTCCCCGCCCGCCAGAGCGGCCTCCAGCGGTCCGCGTACCTTCGCCCGGCCGGTGACATCCTCGGGATCCTCACGGTCCACGAGCGAGGCGTACGTCGCGAACACGACCACCGGACCCCTGCCCGCCCACAGGGCCAGCTGGATGGGGTGGGTGGTCGTCCGCATGCCGAGCTGCTCCAGGACCTCGTCCTTCTCCAGCGAGCACACCGCGACCATCTGCCCGTTGTGGCCGACCCTCCGCCATGCCTGGGCGGTCTGCACGAGCAGGTCGAGGGTGGGGACCATGACGAGGATCCGTCCGCCGCGGAAGCACTCCAACGCGGCCCACGCTGCTGTGATCGTCTTTCCGGATCCGGTCGCGGAGACGACGGTCCCGCGCAGCCCTTGCGCCGGTACCGGTGACCTGGCGGGGAATCCCGCCCACGCGCGGATGCGGGAATTCGCTTCCACCTGGTGTTCTCGCAGGCTGATCATCAGTCAGCGTCCCTCGGCAGTCGGCTCTGAGGTGTCGTGCGGCTGAGGACCAGGCGCTGGCAAATGCTGGAGCGGCGGGGTCTGCTGTTTGCGGCGCCGGCGCAGTTCGCGCTGTGCCTGGGCACGGGCGCATTCGCGGGTGCAGTACTTGATGCCGCTGGTGCGGTTCTGCCCGTATTCGGCGCGGCCGCGCTGACGCACGAAGCTGCGGCGGCAGGTCTCGTTCGCGCACTCGCGGATCGTGGCGTCCTCGGCGAGGTGGTTGTAGAGCTGGAGGAACACCACGGAGAGGACGGTGGGGTAGCGGTCGCTCAGGCCGCCGATGCCGATGCTGAACGGCTTCAGCGCGGAGTTCAGTTCGCTCACAAGGTTGCTGACCCTGATTTCCAGGACGAGTTCGCGCAGGTGGTCCAGGTCCCGCGGCCACACCTCCTCACGGTCAGCGTTGCTCGCCTGCCACTGCGCCAGCTCTTCCTCGGACACCTCGGGCTCGACGAGTGCGTCGAGCCCGCCCTTACGCTGCAGAGCCAGCCAGGTGGTAACGGCCGCCCGCGCCTCCCTCATGAACAGCGTGGCCAGTTCGCCGTGCAGGGCGAACGGCGCGCGGGGATGGTCGCGCTCGGTGAGCTCCTTGAGATGCTCGTAGACGTCGACGTCCCAGCTCCCGGTATCGATGCTCCCGCCGAGGTGTCCGTAGGCGCGCATCAAGGCGGCCACGGCGTCGAGGTCCTCGGGGTCGACCTCCATGAACTCGCGCAGGTAGAAGTCCTCCGGCACCGGGACCGTGCGCGAGCGGGAACGGATCTGCGGGGTCCAAACGATCCACTCGCCGTCGGCCCGCGCCCCGTCCAGAGGCATCAACTCCGGTGTCGGCACGGGTGTTCCGGGCCAGAGCGTGGGACGAAAGCGTGGGTCAACGTATGCCGCCATGAAGAGCATCATAGCCACAGGGGGGGTAGTACGAACAGTGAATGCTTCGTATCACGCATGTGGGTCGCAGAACTTACCCAAGGGGGAACCAGGGTGACGCAGTGGCAGGACCGCCAGGCAATAGGCGAAGCGCACGAACGTCGGGTGGCAGCCGCTCTGCGCGCCCGCGGCTGGACCGTCCAGCCCTGCGGACAGGGCACCTACCCGCCCGCCGTACGGGAGGCCCTGCGCCGGACCCGCTCCGCCCTGCGGCAGTTCCCCGACCTGATCGCCGCCCGCGGCGCCGACCTCGTCACCATCGACGCCAAAGACCGCATGCCCAGCACCCGCACCGACCGCTACGCCATCAGCAGGGACACCGTCAACGCCGGCCTCCTCTTCACCGCGGCCCACGCACCCACCCCGCTGTACTACGTCTTCGGCGACCTCAAGGTCCTCACCCCAGCCGAAGTCGTCCACTACACCGCTCACGCCCTGCGCCACCGCAGCGGGGCCTTCCACCTCGTATGCACAGAGCAAGCGCACCGCTTCGACGACGTCTTTGGATCGGCCAGCGCAGCAGCTGCGGCATGACGGCCACCGCGCCGCAGAAGAAGAGCTCGTCGTCGGCGAAGTTCCAGTCCACGACCCGACGGTAGTGCCGGTCGTCGGCGCACCTGCGGAGGGCTGGGAGCCGGAGTCTGGCCTTTGCCATTTGCTGGGTGAGGAAGGCGTAGATCTGTACGGCCCGGTTGATGACGTCGGTCTTTGACAGGCCGGTGAGGTGCATGAGTGTCGGTCGAGAAGCTCGGCAAGCCCTACGACCTGCGCTGCACCCGGCGCCGAGGAACGCCACGTCGAGGTCAAGGGCACGACTGGCGCCGCCACCAGTGTCGAACTCACCGTCAACGAGGTCCTGCACGCCCGGGACAAGGACAACACCGTCGACCTCTACGTCGTCAGCGACATCAGGGTCGACACCGTCACTGACCCCTACACCGCCAGCGGCGGAACGGTCTCGCACTACCCCGACTAGGAGCCAGCCGAAGAAGACCTGCGGCCCCGCAAGTACGAGTACCGCCTCCCCGACCTCACAGCCTGAAGCATGCCTCCGGCCACAGAAAGCGAGTCGATGGGCTGATGCCCGGTCACATGTCCTACGGCTGGAGGACCTCATCGTGCCCTGCCCCGCGCTCCAGCCCGTCCGTGCTGTGAGTGGGTGCGCTGGTGACATTGGAAGGGCGTCAGCGCCTCGGAGTGAAAGACCGCTTGTTCAGGCGGTTCGGATGCTGACGGTCCTGCTGTCATGGAGTGACCAGGCTGCTGCTGGTTGACGATGAATCAAGTGCAGAGCGGTTGTCGTAGGGGTGGCTGCTCACACCCGGTCGCGGACACAATTGTGCCCCGAGCCCCCTGAGGGGGAACAGATGACCTTGCAGGGAATCTCACCCACTTACGGAACGCCGACTTCTGGTCTACCTGGTGTTCCCGGAGCTGAATACCCGGAATTCCTGATCCTCTCGTAGCTCGTTTTCTGACCGCTTCGGGGGAATTACCGGGACGGTGCGAAGGGCGGGACGGACACCGTCCCGCCCTCGCTCACCACGACCCGTTCGGCGAGCTGCGCCAGGACCTGAGCGGGCTGAAGGCCGCTCCGATCGGCCACCGCCCGGATCCGCCGGCCAGGTCCGGCGGACAGCCACAGCTCCGTCCGCAGCTCGTCCGCCTCCTCACGCCGCCGCGCCTCGAAGGCAGACTGTGCCGCGAGAGCATCCTCACGCCGCGCTTCGCGTTCCCGAACCCACTCCGAGCCCTGAGCGTCGTGCTCCGACTCGTACGCACCTCAACCGGCAGCGGCCATCAAGTCCCTGACGCGCTGCTACTCGGCATGCTTGGCTGCCCAGGGCGTCCGCCAGCCGCTCCGGGTCCCTTCCGAACTCGGAGAAGGAACCGTCGCGCCGCAACTGTTCCGCTGTCTCAAGCTCGCGAACAGCGGCCTCCGCGACCCTCTCCGCAACGGCAGTGATCCCCAGATCCTTTGCCTGGCGCCGGACCTGGTCCCGCGCCACATCCTGGACACTTCACATACGGCTTTCCCTTGACGTGAGTATGCCCCGCCCGGGCGGCTGGAAGGTGTGCAACGTTTTATCCAAAGCTACATGCTGCATCATCCTGATGCACGCTACCCTGAAACACCGACACGAGCGAGCGATGCCAGGACCCCGGCATACTGACCAGTCATGGACAGACGCAGCACACGGCGGTTGACACTGATGGTCGACGGGGAAACGTTCGATGTCACCGAGCGACCCGAAGAGTCGGGCACATACGACTTCACCTGGCTGTCAGGCCCTAACCCCGGGTACGGCTTCACCTCTGCCGTGCAGCCGGCCAGAGCATTGAGCGAGCCGGAACTGCAGGCGTCAGCACGGGACTTCTTGAAGCAGGTGGACCCAACCACCGGACACATCGAATAAACCGCCCACCCGCCCTCGTAGCCAGCCAGGCCCGCGATAGCGGGCCTCAAGGTTCTGGAGGCGCAGCCGGAAGGACCGTCAGGCGGGGGAGCGCAGCGGACCCGCTTCACCAGGCTGGAGCGAAGCGGAAGCCTGACTGCGGGACAAAGTCCCGCAGCTCCGGGAGCGCAGCGGACGGAGCATCAACCCGACTGCGCAGCAGTCGGGTTGAGCGGGACGCGCAGCATCCCGTCAGCGCTCCCGCGGAGCGGGAGCGCAACACCCGCGCGCAGCGCGGGTGTTCGCTTGCACATCGCGCAGCGATGTGGTACCCTCTCCGCGGG
>NZ_JBMNDS010000077.1:0-50653 GCF_052543295.1 Streptomyces sp. SAS_270 | reverse complement strand
GGTGTCCAGTAGTCACTCACCGACGCATTCAACCGCCACCACAGCACGTCTGCCAGCCACTATCCACGCCACCAGTCACCAATTGAGATGACTTCTTAGCCGCACCCCGTACCAGCCCGGACGGCCAACCTACGCACCCCTCATACCCCCGCAAAGATCGTGTCCGGCCATTGTTTGGCCGTTGGGTCAGCCCTGCCGAACAATGCGCCGGCCGCTGAACTTGATGTCGCGGGGCCCGAGAAGCTCGGTCTGACGACGCACTGTCGGACGGTCACGGGGCTCGCACTTCAGGGGGGAGCGGGATCGGCCTCCACCGTGCAGAGATGACGGCGGAGGCCGATCCCCAGTACGCCTCGCAAAACAGGATCGGAAAAAGTACTCAGAGGAGACAAGATGGTTCGTTCTACTCGGTTTCTTGCGGCATTAGGAGCAGGTGTTGCGCTCACAGCAATGCTGTCCGGCCCCGCACATGCCCGTGGCGGACAGGCGGCTCCTGCGGACTGCTACGTCATCGCCAATGAGCCCTGGTACAGCAGTCCGAATGTGTACGCGACGGGAAGCTTTTCCTGCGATGATCCCGTCGACATCGTGAAATTCGATGTATGGCTCACACGGGACGGATCCACGGCTGGCCACACCAACCAGTCGTGGTACTTCACGACCCACGGAAGCGACACAGCCGTCGGAACCAATCGCACAGGCAACCAGAAATGGTGCACAAGGGCCGATGCTCGATTCGAGCAAAACGGCACCGTCTGGTACGGCAGCGCCACTCAGTGCGAGAACGACGGGTTCTGATTTCCGCGCAGGGGCGATGAGCCCCCGTTCCTGCAGTCCACCACGCCGGGGCGCGAGTTCTCACCCGCTCGGGGCGGATTCCGATCGAAGACGGAGGCGGAAACAGTTCGGCCGACTACGGGTGTTACCAGCCGAGGCCCGTTCGGGACGGCCGTGTACGGGAGTATCTAGTCACTGACGGAACGCAGTGGTGTCGTTGGCGGCAGCCGACGATAAGGCCACTGCCGGAAGGTGGGGGCGGGCCGCTACAGCCGACAGTCCGTCGGCTGTAGCGGCCCGCTCCCACAGCAGCTTTCCCTATGCCGCCCAGTCGAGCCCGAGGTGGGCGAGTGCGGCGAGCTTGTCCGCGGTCAGCTTTGCGCGCCTCGACTTCGTGTTCGACAGAAATACCCCCAGCTTCACCTCTGATCCATCCGGCAGCGTCTCTGTGTGTCCTCTTGGGACGGTCAGGTGCCCTTCCCGTGCCTTGTATTGGGCGAGGGTCGCTACACCTCGTTCGGTTCTCCTCCGGCCGCCACAGCCCATCGCCCAGAGCCCGGCGGCGGAAGGTCTGCAGCGCAGCCGCGATGGTGTGCACCGTGGGCTCGTCCCGGTCCGCCTGGCTGCTGCGGAGCGTCTGGAACTCGTCGGGGGATAGCACGAGGGGGTGAGCGAGTCGCCCGCCAGAGCGGCGATCTCACCGCTGCCCATCTTTGCCATCAGTGGCGCGTACGCGTACCGGAACAGCTCGTCGGCCAAGAGCTCGTACCCAGGCCCCGTGAAGTTCTTGCGCGCAGGGCCTCGACCCGCTCGACCTGGTTGCGGATCTCGGTCGGGAGCGTGCTCAGCAGCTCGATGTTGCGGGGGCGAGGCCTGGCGGGCTTCGTCGGCATAGCTCTCTCCGGTGTGCTGCTCAGCAGCCTTTGGCGATACGAGTTGTAGCGCGGTCGCCTGCCGTATGCGTAAGTCGTCTGAGATTCCAGCGCTCGCGACGAAAGTTTTTGAAATTCAGCCGCGCGGCATTGCCGTTGCGGCAGCGTTGGGCAGGAACGGCGGCGCATCGCCGCGCAGGCGGTCCGGACAGCGGATCGAGGTCCTGGACGCAGCCGACGGCCGGTAGGCGGGCAGGGCAGCCCACGCGATAGAGCAGACGCCGACGTCAGCGGATCAGCGAGCGCAGCACCGGCACGCTGAGCCCCCCGGCTCCCAGCCCCGCCAGGACCGCTCCGGGGACGGAGAAGTCCGAGAGGAAGGTCAGCCCGCCGATGACCAGCCCGACCACGATTGCAGTCAGGAGGACGACGGCCGTGTGCATGCTGATGAAGGGCGGATCCGGCGGCGGGGGCGCAGGCGAACTCACGTGCTCTCCAGGGGTTGTTGGCGATGATGGTGTCCGCTCATACGTCGCGGTCGGGTCGGCACCCCACGGTTGATTTCTGCGCTGCGACCCACCCGAAAAAATCTTGAAAAAGTCCGTGGGGTGCCCGACGGCGGACGACTTACAAGGGGGCGTCTTCGTGCTCTGCCGGACCAGTTCGGAAGCTTGCGGCGGGCTGGGGAGGCAGGGGACGGAGCCGCCCCCGTGCTGTTCGGGGGCGGTGGCGACAACCGAAAGGGGAGGCAATGAGGGGCGACGACGAGGCGGCGGGCCGAGGGTCCGCCGCCGCGCGCGCCCGGCACCTACAACCTGTTGTAGGCGAGCAGGGGCTGCATCTCGGCGCGCCCGTGCCTCTCGAAGCCCAGCGTGAGATGAACCCCGTCGAAGCACGGCAGGCCAAAAGGCTGCAGGAAAACCTGGACCGACGGATGGCCGACCAGCAGATAGTGAGCCTGCTGTCCGAGAGCGGCTTCGCTGGGGCCCACTACGACCGTTTCGAGGAGGAGCTCGCCCGGTACGGGATCTCAGTGCTGCGGGGCTGGCTGTACTCCGGCTACGTGTTCAAGCTCGTCGCCTCGCGTGGGTTCGACCTTAAGCCACATGAGTTGGAGCTTGAGGAACTGGCCCACGACAGCGATCTGCGCGAGGAGCTGGCGATGATGACCGTCGCCCGGGCCCTTCCAGTCTTCCGCCAGCGTGCCCTGGTCGAGACCGGCTGGCGGACCGATGGCGGCGCCAGCATCGCCACGTACTTCATGGGCGCCTCCGCTTACGAGTTCCCCAACGAGTACCGTCGCCACCGCGTGCAGCAGAAGCGGTGGCACCGCGGCCGGGCCACCGAGGAGATCACCACCGAGGACAGGTTCGTCGTGCGTGGCATCGCCGACGATGTGCTGGGCAGGCTGCGCGTTCTCCAGGACCTCCGGGACATCGGCGACCCGCGGACCCGGGCCGCCGTTGCCCTGACGATCGACGGCTACACCCAGGAGGAGATCCAGCAGCTCGTGGACGCCAAGTCGATCCGCGCGGTCGAAGGCCTGCTGTACCGGTGGCGGACGAAAGCGAAGCAGCGCGAAGAAAGAGGCTTCCATGGCTGACCGGAACGACGACTTCGACGCGCTGCTGGAGGGAACGTCCCTGGGGAGCCGCGGGGCCCGCGAACTCCGCGCCCGCACGCCGGCCTACCGGGCTCGGGCCGTACGGGCGATCGCCAGCGCCGGATGGTGGGACAACTACTCGGACGGGCTGCCCAACTGGTTCCCGACGTACTTCGGCCTGGAGAACGTGGCCTCGCTGGTCCGCTCCTACGAGGTGCAGCTCGTGCATGGCCTGCTGCAGACGGAGGCATATGCCCATGCGGTCATCCGGGGCGGCATGAAGCGGGTGCCGGAGGCCGATGTGGAAAGGCAGCTGACGGTGCGTCTCGAACGGCAGAAGCGCCTCTTCTCCGAGAACGCCCTGGAGCTCCACGTCGTCCTGGACGAAGTCGCCGTGCGCCGCCCCTACGGCGACCGCGGGGTGATGCGCGGCCAGCTCCAGCACCTGATCGAGATGTCCGAGCTGCCCAACGTGCGCCTGCAGATCATGCCCTTCAGCTTCGGTGGCCACTCGGGCGAGTCCGGCGCCTTCACCATTCTGAGCTTTCCGGAAAGCGATGTTTCGGACGTGGTCTATGTGGAGCAGCTTGCCAGCGCCCTCTACGTGAACAAGCCAGGGGACGTTCGCCAGTACGAGATTGCGATGATGGAGCTGCAGCAGCACAGCCCTGGCCCAGCTGAGAGTCGCGACCTGCTGCGCGGGCTGGTGCAGCTGAGTTGAGTTCCGGTCTGCCATTCCCAGGCTGATCCTCAGACGCCAGTATCACTTGTCACGGACCATAGCCGTTGCCGAAGATGTTGCAGGATCAGTTGTCCGCGGCAGTGGTGGAATGTGGGAGACGGCAGTAGAGAGTCGGCGTCCTTAGACCGCTGAAGCGGGATGCGGACGCCGACCGGGTAGAGGCACGACGGCTTAGCGCCCCACGTTCAAGCTGTAGGAGGTGATTCCGCGTAGCGCGGCCCGCCTAGGGTCAGGCCAAGCATCAGGGCCGCTTCCACGGCTGTCATCAAGCCGACTACTATCTCGCGCTCCTCAGCCGTTCCGGCATCTGTGTGCTTGATTTTGGAGAGGCGGTTCCGCGCTGTCCTCAGCACGGTGGCGAAGACTTTGGGTATCAGCATCGCCTGCGGATTTCGACCGCCCTCAGCGTTGTACGACTCAGGGATGGGCGTACCGCCGAAGAAGAAGCAGAGCGCTTCCCCGTACTTCGTCGGCTTGACCACGCCGTCCTTGTCCGTGTGGGTGAGATCAGGCTCATCGGGCAGGTTGGCGTCGATCCACGCAAGAACCTGCGGCGGTGGAAACGCCTCACGCATCATCCGGTCGAGCAGCTCGACGAGCGAGTTCGCGGCCTGGGAAATTCCGTCGTCGGCTAGCCGGAGAGCCGCGCGAGCACCTCGCAGTTTGCGCACCAACGTCGCGCTGGACCGGCCCACCCGGTCCACCGATTTGGAGGAGACATCAAGGCGCAGACGTTGCGCCATCTCCTCCAGATCTTGCTCACTCCAACTCGCCAGATCGGTGGCGGCCGCCGGAGTAACCTCCATTGGCAGCGGCGCCAGGACCTTCTCGCCGAGAAACGCATCAAGCTGCACCAGCATGCGCAACCCGTTGGCGGCCAACGCCTCGCCCCCCTTCATAGCGCGCACCTGATCTGGTGACATAGCGCCGACCATGTCCGTCCAGGCGGCCGCGTAGGGCGCCAGACTGCGCAACAGCCGTCGCAGAGCCAGCGCGACGACCGCGCCGTCGGCCTTCAAGGCATCGACGGCAGATCGGTACTCCGCTGCGCCCAGGAGGCGCTTGGCGAAGCCCTGGAAACCGGCTTGCCGCAGGCGTCGCTGCCACTGCTCCAGAGCACCGCTCTGCATGACCCTCGCGAAGTCCGCGGCAAGCCGATCCAACTCGCCCTGCTGTTCGTCGGATATGGCGTCCGCCAGGCGGTCTGCCCACGGGCGCTCGTCACTTGAGGCGCAGAACTGCCGACACAACGAAACCACGATCTCGACGACCACCAGCACCGAGTCATCGATTTGAAGGGCCTGACGGTGCCCAGAGTCGAGTCCGCGTATATACACAGCGAACTGCGAAGGCTGATCGTCCAGCATCTGCAACATGCGTGCCTCTTAGTGACGTTGTCCTAAAAGGAACGGTAGTGCCGCAAAAACAGGATTGGTAGCGACTTTACTGAGCAGGGGAGCGTCCCGCCAACCGGATGCGCAGAGCACGCCCCGGGGCGGCCGACGTCTCCTACGGCGCCTGAGCCCCGAAGTGCGCGGGGCAATGACGGCACGCTCAACGCTCCGCCCCTTCTGTGACCGCCCAGTCGAGCCCTAGTGCGGTGAGCGCGGCGAGCTTATGCGCCGTCAGCTTCCCGCGCCTGCTCTTGCTGTTACTCAGAAACACGCCGAGCCGGACCTCAGTCCCGTCCTCCAACGGCTCTACGTGCCCCCTGGGCACCGTCAGGTGCCCTTCCCGTGCCTTGTATTGGGCGAGGGCCGCTACGCCCCGCTCGAAGGCGCTCAGGGCGCTTTGGGGGGCTGCGGGTTCCTCCGGCTCCGGGGCCGGCGGTGTGATGCCGAGTTGCTCCAGGCGCTCGCGCTGCCCGGCCGCGAGAGCCTCCCAGACCTTGGGCGTCCGCTGCCGGGCCAGCCACTTGCCGACGTCCATCCCATGCACGGTGACACCGGGGAGAACGATGTCGGCCTGGTCCTCATCGCGGACCAGTTCCCGCAGTGCGGCGTAGTGCCGCTGCCAGTCGGCCGGCCACGACGGGTTCCAGTCCTCGTCGACTGACTCCAGCGCCGTCTTCCACTCGGGGTGGTCCTCCAGTGCACCCGGGCGGCGCAGGTTGCTCAACCACTGTCCTACCGGCCTGTCCAGGGCCACGGCGGGCCTCGGAGCACAGAGGGTCCAGTGCTGCTCGTAGTAGGCCTTCGCGGCTTCCAGGTTCTCCTGGAACCGCTCATCGGCCAGGGACCAGACCATGCCGAGCTTTTCCAGACGCTGGGCGCGTTGGCCGGTCATCTGCCCGGCTGCGTAGGCGCGTCGCTGTTCTGCGACCCACTGTCCAAGGGGGAATGGTCCCTCGCGGTGCCCGTAGGGAACCCGGCCATGACCCTCACGTTCGGTGAACTTCTTGAGGTTCGCCCAGCCGCGTGCCCAGTCCTGCTTCTCGGTGTCGATGATGTTGAAGGACACCCAGTCCGCGACCATGACCGGGTCGCGTGGGGCGGCGAAACGGAGCAGGAGACGGGATTCGTCTTCGCCTTCCCCAGGTGGCGGGCCGATGTTCACGGACGGTTGGGCGACGTCCGTCTGCGGCTCCTGGGGGATGGCGAGGAGTTCGATGGCTTCTTCGTCGTGAGCGCGCAGTCCTTCGAGTACTTTCACCAGGGGCCGGTACGAGCCGGAGGTGAACATGTCCTCCGGCTTCTCCCCGGGCTGGAGAAAGACGGGCACGATCAAAGAGGCCAACTTCCCCTGCCCCGGCTTCTGCCGGAGCGCCCGGCCGATGGCCTGGACGATGTCGTGCGGCGCGCCCTTGGGGTCCAGGAGGGCGACGCTGTCCACGGCCCGGATGTCGACGCCCTCACCCAGGACCCGGCAGTTGGAGAGCACGGCCCGCTGCGCGGTGGTGCCGAACTCGCTCAGGACTCCGCGCCGGCGCTCGGGGACGTGTTCCCCGCACAGCCAGTCGGCCCAGATCTTCGACGGGTACGTCTCGGGCTGGTCAGCGTGCAGCTTGGCGGCCACGCTCTCCAGGCCTTCCGCGTACGCCTGTGCCTCTATGGTGCGGTGGTGGAAGGTGATGCAGGTCTGGAGCTGATGCTGGCTCATGGTGTGCAGGAGCGCGGCCTGCAGGGCTCCGAGCCGCTGCCCCCGCACCTCCTCGCCGCGCCGCTCCATGCCCAACCGCTCGGGCGTGACGACGGGGTCCTTGAGCTCCAGCACGATGATCTGATACCGCGCCAGCAGGCCGCGGGAGACGGCCGACGCGAGCGACAGCTTGTACAGCACGGGCCCGAACACGGCCTCGTCGTCCATGCTCGCCGCCAACTCCCGCGGCAGCGGGTCCCGTACCCCCTCGGCAACCTCCCGGCTGAGCCGCTCTTCCCAGATCCGCGGCGTCGCCGTCAGATACAGCCGCCGCTGCGCCGGGATGACACTCTGATCGTGGATGTCCGCCCACGCCTTGCCCATCGAGCCCGACGTCCGGTGCGCCTCATCGACCACCGCGAGGTCCACCGGCGCCAGTTGCTGCCCGTAGGCGCCCTCGAAGGCCTCCGCCAGCACCCCCAGCGACGCATACGTCGCGTAGATGGTGACCGGCCCGGACCCGTGCCACAGCGCCAACTGCACCGGGTTCGTCGTGGAGCGCACCTTCAGACCCCACAACTGCGGATCATCCTGCAGCGAACACACCGCGACCGCCGGCCCCCTGTGCCCCGCCTCGTGCCACGCCCTCACCGTCTGCGCCAGAAGATCCAGCGTCGGCACCACGACCAGGACACGCCCCCGGGGCACCAGCCGCTTCGCCGACGCGGCCGCCATCAAAGTCTTCCCCGTCCCGCACGCGGCGTGCACCTGCCCGCGCAGACCACGAAAAGGAATACCGCCCGGCGGGACATCAAGACCGCGCACGATGGCACTCACGGCCTCGATCTGATGGTCACGCAACTTCACGGCCATGTCTCGTGATCTCCTTTTCGCCGAACTCTGTGCGTCAGTCAGAATGATCCGCCGCTGACTTCGATCAGGACGACGCCTTCTCGCGCCAGCGCCGCGACCACTTCGCGGGCCTCATCCTCGGTGAACCCGCCGCGCTGGAAGTCGGCCGAGTTGAGCTTGACGCTCACCGCGAAGCCGGGCGACACCCGCGACCGTACGCGGCGTGTTGGCTTCGTTCAGCGCGTGTTCTCGAACCCGGGCCGTCCGCAGGAACTTCAACTGGCACCACCTTCCATCCCCGGGCGTGGCCCTTCTGGCGGCAGCGGATGCGAGGCCAGTCAGCAAGGGACGGCCCCACGCCCTCATGACTCTTGACCTTGCCCAAAGGCGAAGGCCGAGACTGTCTGTGGCGACCAAGCGGGCGAGCTGAGCGCTTGTCTTTGACCGAACCCGGATGAGAGGAACCTGCATGGATGACGACGCGGGGATTTCGCCTGCCGCGGCCTCTTGCCGTGCGCCCCGCACACTCCCGTGCCCGCCGATCGCGTGGTGCGCTGAGCACACAGGCGATCAGCGAGATCCTCGAGGGCGAGATGGTCGCCGTCAAGCATGCGGTTGAGGGTCGGCCGTGATGCACACCCTCGCGTCGAATGACGCCGGCTCACGGCGCGGTGGGCAGGTCGTCGACTGTGAGGTCGCCGCGGACGCGCAGTACGCGGGGGCGGTGGCGGAACCGCCCGAACTCGCGGGGGCCGCTCTGATCGGCCTCGATCTCTACGACCACCACGGGGATCACGGGCCGGTAGTGCACCGGATCGGCTCCGGGCAAGCCGCCCACACTCCCGGGCAGTTCCGCTTCCGTGTCCCCGGCCGGCCGCAGCAGCGGGAGCAGCTCGCGCCGTACCGCTTGGCCGAGAGGAAGGCTCACCCCCGCGGCCCGCATGCGGCCGCCAGTGTGCGGGAGGCCGAGGATGAGGCACTGGGTGGCGGGGGTACGGCCGCTCACCCCGAGGACCGCGGCCTCGCTGGTGTGCATCTGCCGCCACTTCAGCCAGCCCGAGTTGCGGCCCGCTACGTAGGGCCGGTTCGGTTTCATCACGACGCCCTCCACGCCGTTCAGGGCGCCCACCCAGTCCAGGGCCGTCGCGACGTCGTCGGTGACCGGTACAGGACGGATCGCCAGCGGCCCGTTCTCCAGCAGATCCAGCAGCCGCCCGCGGCGCTCCGCGTACGGCCTCGGCCGCCAGTCCGCGTCGCCGACGGCCAGAACATCGAACGCGGCCAGGTGCACGGTGAAGCCCTCGCCCGGCCGGGGGCCGCGCCCGGAGCGGGACTGCAGCTTTTCGAACGCCAGCTCGCCGCTGTCGAGGACCGCCACCAGTTCACCGTCCACCACGCAGTCCGGCAGCGCACGCGACGCCTGCGCGATGTCCGCGAACGAGGTGCTCAAGTCGGTGCCGTGCCGGCTCCACAACCGGCCCGCGCCGGTGCGGACCTGGCAGCGCCATCCGTCGAACTTGGGCTCGAGAGCAGCGATGTGGGGGCCGCCGCGGACTTGATCGACGGATCGGCACAGGGCCAGGGACACGGGAAGGTCGAAGGGCGGCACGCTGGCCCCTATCCGGCCGCGAGTGCGTCCACCAGCCGGCGCAGCGCGAGCAGCCCGGGCCGGGTGGGGGAGGTGTCGGCGGATTCCAGGACCACCGTCGCCGGATCGAGGACGTCGATCAGGCGGCCGCTCCGCACGGCCTGCGGGACATCGCGCAGCGAGGCCCGGAAGGCCGGCCCGCTCCACTGCGCACGGGCCAGCCCTTCGGCGAGCAGAAGCTCGCCTGCGTTCGGGGACCAGGCCCCGCCGTCGTACTCCTCAAGGAGCGCGCGGGCATCCCGCTCGAGAGCGTCGGTCATCGCAGCTGTCGTCACACGCGGTCAACGAGGTATGGGGGTGTTCCGTGACAGCGAAGCTTGAGTGCGTGCCAAAGAAGACTTCCGCCTCGGCTACATCGCTGCCGTGGACAGAGCTCCCGGTCGCAAAGGCTGCGGACGGCAGGAAGCGGCCCATTCGCAGAGGTGCTCGCCGAGGCCGTCCGAGAGCTTCGCCAGGTAGCCATCAGGATTCTCAGAGGCGCTCCTCGCCGCACGATCCAGGTCGTCGATCGTTACCATTTGCGAACCGTGGACGAAGTCCCTGTAGTGGAAGTCACGGAGCCGCTCGACGATCTTCCCAATGAGCTTGCCGATGCACCCCTTTACTCGCTCATCGGGATCGTCTCGCCAGATGCCGTAGAGGCGCACAGCGACCGAGCGCAGGGCACCCTCTTCTGCTGGGCTTGTCTTGGTCATCCTCACCAGTGCCTCGACGATGAGGAGCTTGGTCCTGGGACTGAAGGAGGGGATCCAGCAGCCGTCCACCGAGCTCGGCCAGTGCAGGGACTGGCAGGCGTCGAGACTTTCGGCGTTGCGACACAGCAGCTCCGCTGCGACGAGTTGGGCGCTGGAGGACGTTGAGCGCAGCGCGGCGTCGATCACCAAAATGGCTGTCTCATCCGAGATCTTGCCCTCGCTCTCGTCGTCCGACCACAAGTCCACAAGCAGCGCCACGGCGAGATCGGCGTAATCGAGCTTGGTGAGCGCGAGGAGCCCCGAGGCAAGAGCTGCTGGGTGTGCGGGCCCCGATTCGGTGGGGGAGACCAGCTGTCCGGCACGCATCGCTGCGTCCAGCCTGAGCTGACGACGCTGCTCTTCTTGCTCTTGTCCCAGGCGGCGTTCGGTCCGGTGGTTCAGGACGTATCCGATCAGAGAGACCGATGCACCGACGAGGACCCCGGTGAACGTGAGGACGGCCGCAAGTCGAGAGGTACTACCGCTCCCGAAGAATGGACCGAGCAGAAGTACCGCAGGCAAAACGGCGACAATGACCACGATGGCGATCGAGGTCATGACCAGCTTCCGACCGTCTCCACTCATGCGAGACCCCTCCTACACCAGCAGTGCTCGACGCAACGCGGCCCCATCATGACTCTGGCGGGGGTGCCTTGCCCACCCAAGCGGGCGGAGCAGGCCCCAACTCACCGATCGCCGCTGGCCGTCGGTCGACAGTCCTGGCTTTGAGCCGCCCCACTCAACACTCCATGGCACACGCTCAAGGTGAGATGACACAGGACAGTGGGATGTCTTGTGCCACCGATTTAGCGCGTGCCATCGAAGATTGATCGATGAAAGTCCTGGTCACAGCCCGCCGACAGGGGGGCCTCCCCCTGAGTGGTGGACACGCTGATACTGGATCTGCTTGATCCGGAGGAAGCGAGAAGACCGCCGATGGCGATGAAGGACTACTCGGACGAGTTCAAGGCCGATGCCGTGGCCCTGTACGAGTCCACACCCGGGGCGACGTACAAGAGCATTGCCGCTGACCTGGGCATCAACCGGGCCACCCTGCGGGAGTGGGTGCTGCGCGACCGCGAACGCCGTGGCGTTGCCGCCGCGGTTGCGAAGCCGGGCGCCCGGCCTCGGGAGGCGGTGGCGTCCGCTGATCCGGACGAGCGAGTGCGGCAGCTGGAGGCGAGGGTGGCCGAGCTCGAGGCGAGTGAGCGCAAGCTCGCCACCGAGCGGGACATCCTCCGCAGGGCGGCCAAGTATTTCGCCGGAGAGACGAACTGGTGATCAGCCGCTTCCAGTTCGTTGACGACCACCGGGACACCTACGAGGTGAAGCGGCTCTGCCAGGTCCTGGACGTGAACCGGTCCAGTTACTACAAGTGGCTCGCCGGCGCCGAGGCGAGGGCCGCCCGGCAGCACCAGGACCGGACCCTGGCAGAGGAGATCCGTGAGGTCCACGGCGAGTCCGGCGGCGCCTACGGCTCCCCGCGCATCACGGCCGAACTCCGCGAGAAGGGGCGGCAGGTCAACGAAAAGCGCATCGCCCGGATCATGCGGACGTTCTCCATCACCGGTATCCGCCTGCGCAGACGCGTCCGCACCACCGTCCCCGACCCGGCAGCCTCACAGGTTCCGGACCTGTTCCAGCGAGACTTCACCGCCACCGAGCCAGGGCGCAAATACATGGGCGACATCACCTATCTCCCTTTGGAGAACGGGGAGTTCCTCTATCTCGCGACCGTGCTGGACTGCTTCAGCCGCAAGGTCGTCGGCTGGTCCATCGCCAACCACATGCGCACCGACCTGGTCGCCGACGCACTGCGGATGGCAGCCTCGACCCGAGGCCGCCTGGACGGCGCCGTGTTCCACTCCGACCACGGAGCCCAATACGGCTCCAGGGCCTTCGCCGGTCTCTGTGACCAGTTCGGGGTCACCCGGTCGATGGGCGTGGTCGGCACCAGCGCGGACAACGCGGCCTGCGAGAGTTTCCACGCCTCCCTGAAACGCGAGACCCTCCAGGGCGCCCACAACTACGGCGACACCGACACCTGCCGCCGCACCGTCTTCGCCTGGCTGACCCGCTACAACACCCGCCGCCGGCACTCCGCCAACGGCCACCTCAGCCCCAACGAATACGAACACCGACACCACACCGCTAAACTCACGCTCGCCGCGTGATCAATAACCGCGTGCCCACCATCACGGGGGAAGGCCCACCGTCGGTGAGCGCACGGAGCGCCTGATCCCGTGCGACGCCTTCGCTGCGTTTGCCTGCCATGTGGCATCCGCCGACGTGGACGTACACGGCGGGTCCCTCGCCGATGCCCCGCTCGATCAGCCAGTCAGGCTCGGCCGGCCGAGCCTGGATGCCCCGCTGCCGCTCTTGCTCGCGCTGTTCCTCGGCTGCGATCCACCGTCGGGTGCGCCCGAGGTCTTGGCATGTTGACTGAACTAAGAAGGGAGTCTCTGCAGGTCAGCTGATGTTCTGCTAGCTTCCCGGCCATGGCTGAACCAGCAGGTGCCCAACGGGACTTGGCATGCTTTGAGTTACCTGAGATCGGCCGTCTGCACGAGACCGGTGATCAGTGGGAGCCGTACATGCTCCTCGACCTCGAAGAGGCTGTCGTCGTGCCAGCGCGATCCTTCTTCGCGGATCTGCAAGGTGCTTCCAGGTCAGCTACCACGATCCGCTCGTACGGTATGGACCTGCTGCGATGGTTCCGGTTCCTCTGGGCTGAGGACGTGCCATGGAACGAGGCAACGCGGGTTGAAGCCAGAGACTTCTCTCGCTGGATGGCCGGGACGTCCTGCTGGCCATGGAAGTCGACGGCAAGGGTGTCGTCATGCGGCCCGAGGCTCTGCGACCTGCCACCCAAAGAGCCCGCCTCGCCGCCGAGGTCGGGCACCGCAGCAGACTCGCACCGGGAGAGAAACCCAATCGCAAGCGGATGGCTACCGTGGCCTGCCTCTTCGACGCCATCCCGGCCCCCAGGCGCCCGCACGATGTGATCCATCCACCCGGCGGCCGCAGCAGTCGGCGCCAGGTCCGCCGGGGCCCGGCAGCGGAGCGAAAGTGGTGCACCGCTTCCCTCGTCCACCCGACCGAGAAGGTCATCGCCGATGTCTTCGCCCAAGCCGAAGCCCGAGATCCCGGCCACCACCGGTGCTGGGTGATCCTGGTCGACGGCGCCCGCCACCAACTCGACCTGATCCAGCGCGAGGCCGACCGTCGCGGCTGCACGATCAACGTGCTCCTCGACTTCGTGCACGTCACCGAGTACGTCTGGGATGCCGCTCATGCCTTCCACAAGCCCGGCACCGCCGCGGCCGACGCCTGGGCCGCCGGCCATCTGACCACGATCCTTGCAGGCCAAGCAGACCACGCCGCCCAGGAGATGACCACCCAGGCCAACCGGGACGGCTTCTCCGCCAATCGGCGAGGAGCCGTCGATGCCTGCCACCGCTACCTCACCGGCCACCTCGACCAGCTCCACTACGACATCGCCCTCGCGGCCGGCCGGCCGATCGCCACCGGCGCCGTCGAAGGCGCCTGCCGCCATCTGATCGCCGACTGCCTCGACATCACCGGCGCCCGCTGGGGCCTCACCGGCGCCGAAGCCGTCCTCCAACTCCGCGCACTGATCACGAACGGTGACTTCGAGGACTACTGGATCTTCCATGCGGCCCGCGAACATCAACGCCTCTACCCCAGCCCTGGCCAGCAGAACTACAACCTCACTGCTTGATCCCGACCGTCACTTCAGAGATCCGTACCCATCCCTGCTGACGGGCTCGCCTGGCCAGGCGAGTCGACGGCGTTCCTTGCCGCGGCTGGGGACGGGGCTGTGATGGTCGGCAGTCACATTCAGGGAGTTTCTCTGTCGGCGCTGGCCTGCCAGTACACGGCGCCTTCCCGAGTGGCCCGGGTGTCGGGGTGGTCCGGTCCCAGGACGCGGAGGCAGTCCTCCAGCAGCTGTGAAAAGGCAGTCGCAGCCCCGTCCGCGTCGCCTGCCATACCTTTGCAGTAGGCGAGTTGACCTCGCGCGGACAGAGCGTCCGGATGGTCCGGGCCCAGAAGGCGCATGCGCCCGGCCACCAGTTCTTCGAGGGCGGCAGCAGCGCCGTCCGGGTCTCCGGCCTTCCCCAGGGACGACGCCAGCAGGTTCCAGGCGGTGATTGTGTCGGGGTGGCCCGGCCCCAGTACCCGCACGCGAGCCGCAAGCAGCTTCTTCCACGCCGCTGCGGCACCGGAGTGATCTTCCGCTTCTTCACGCCAGTGGGCGAGGATGCCCAGCGTGGTCAGAGTGTCCGAATGGTCCGGGCCCAGCACGCGCAGGCAAGCTTCCAGAAGTTCCTCCTGCGTGGCTGCAGCCCCCGCCGGATCTCCTGCCGTACCTCTCGTGTAGGCGAGGCTGGCCCAGGCTTGCAGGGTATCGGGGTGGGCCGATCCCAGGACGTGTGTTCGTTCCTCCAACAGCTTTACAGCCGCGTCGACTGCAGACTCGTCCCGAGGAGCAGCGGTGGTGTCTCGGGATGTGCTTGCGTGGGAGTCTGGTGCCAGTCGCTCGTCTGCTGGTACAGGTCCGGCTGCGGCCCTCGCCTCACCCCGATCGCAGGCAATGGCGTGGACGACGGCGAGGTTGCCTTGCACCGTCTGAGTGAGCGAGTGGTTGCTGCCGAGTAGTTGCTCGCAGTCCGCGAGCGTTGCCTCAAGGAGTGAGATGGCGCGGGCCAGATCCCCCGCCTCCTGGTAGGCGTGGGCGAGGTTGCTGCGGGAGGTCAGGGTGTCGGGGTGGTCTTCGCCCAACACCTGCAACCGGCTGGCCAGGGTCTGCTCGAACAAGGGAATGGCGTGGGCCGGGTCCCCCGCCTCCTGGTAAGCGCTGGCGAGGTTGCTGCGGCAGGTCAGAGTGTCGGGGTGGTCTTCGCCCAACACCTGCAGGGTATCGGTGAGCGTCTGCTCGGACAGGGGAATGGCCTTGCCCAAGTCACCCACTGATCGATATGCGTTAGCCAGGTTGTTGCGGGAACTGAGTGTGTCGGGATGGTCCTGGCCCAGTACCCGAACTCGGTCCTCCAGAATCTGCTGCCTCAAGGGAATAGCGCGGTCTAGATCTCCCGCCGCTTCATAGGCAGCGGCGAGGTTGCTGTACGAAGTCAACGTGTTCGGGTGGTTCTCTCCCATCAACCGCACCATGTCTGTGACTGTCTGCTGAAACAGGTGGATAGCACGGTCAAAGTCGCCCACGGATGAGTATGCGAAAGCGAGGTTGTTACGAGAGACAAGGGTGTCGGGATGGTCATGGCCCAGCACCTGACCTCGGTCCTCCAGAATCTGCTGCAGTAGGGCAATGGCACTGCCCTGATCTCCCGCCGATAGGTAGGCATACGCGAGACTGTTGCGGCAGCTCAGTGTCCTGGGGTGATCATCGCCCAGTACTTGCACCATTTCGGCGGCAGTTTGCTGCAGCAGGGGGATGGCGCGGCCGGGATCCCCTGCGGCCTTGTATGCCATGGCGACTTCACTGCGGGAGCTCAAGGTGAGCGGGTGGTCACTGCCCAGCACCGCGATTCTGTCGGTAAGGGTCCGCTCGTACAGCGGGATGGCACGGCGCACGTGCCCCGCCGCCTGATAAGCACGGGCGAGGCTGTTACGGGAGGACAGGGCGTCAGGGTGGGCACTGCCCAGAACACGCTGGGTGTCGGCGAGGTTTTGCTCGAGTAGGGGGATAGCGCGATGAAGGTCCCCTGCCGACAGGTGGAAGGCGGCGAGGTTGCTGCGGATGGTCAGGGTATCGGGATGGTCCTCGCCGAAAACTCGCGCGGCGTCGGACAAGACATGCTCGCAAAGGGGAATGGCATGCTTTAGGTCCTCCAAGGCGCCGTAGGCACTGGCCAGGTTGTTCCGGCAACCCAAGGTGTCGGGGTGGTCCTCCCCCAGAACGCGCTCATAGGTGGCAAGGGCGCGTTGGAGGTGTGCAGTTGCTCGTATGAGCATTTCCTGGTCGAGGAGGAATACTGCGGCTCTGTTGAGGATGCGCGCTGTTGTTATCGTGTCGGCCTGTGCGGAAGCGTGGTCGGAGAGGGCGTCAATGTGAGGCAGCAGAGTGCGCCAGGCAGGCCAAGTAGCGGAATCTTCAACAGTGGCGGGTAGGGCGTTGTACAGGTTGTTGGTGGCCTGCTCGCGGGCCTGGTCGGTGTGATCACGTGTGCGGTGGGGGTCGTCGGTGTCCGGGGTTCGGGCGACAGCTTGGACGAGGCGGTGGATGGTCAGTGTGCCGGTTCCGGGGTCGGGGGTGATCAAGTTGTAGGCGGTGAGTAGGCCGATTGCCTGGTTCAGTGCGGGTGGGTCGGTGGAGCCGTCGGCAAGGGTGGTGGGGATGTTCTCGGGGGCGTACCAGGCCAGGGTGCGTAGGAGGTCGGCGGCTGCGGGCTGGCGGGTGGTGATCTGGTCCAGGGTGATGTTCCAGATCCGGGCGATGGTGCGCTGAGCGGGGGTGGTGGCTCCGCCGTGGCTGTACATCGCCGTCGGGTGCTGGGTGAGCCGGTGGAGGTAGCCGCGGGGCGTGACCAGTGGGTTCTGGGCGAGGTAGGCGGCCGCTTGGTCGACTGCCAGGGGTAGATGGCCGAGTTCGGTGCACAGGTCGGCGGCGCCGTCGAGGTCGCGGGGGCCGGCTGCGGTGGTGATTCGGGTGAGGAGAGCGAGGGACTCGGCCTGGTCCAGGACGTCGAGGCGCACCGTGGTGGCGTCGCTCCAGGCGGTGGTGAGTCGGCTGGTGATCAGGAACCGGCCGCCGTGGGCACGGGCGATCAGCCCGGAGATGTCGGCGGGATCGTTGACGTTGTCGAGGACGAGCAGCCAGCCGGTGTGGCTGGCCAGCCATTGAAGCCCGTATTCGGTGAGTGCCTCGGTCGGCAGTGCCTGGGCCAGGGCGGGCTGCAGTGCGGTGGTGAGGGCGGCCAGGCCCTGCTGGACCCCGGCGGGGCTGTCGGCGGCGATCCAGCGGACCGGTGTGCAGCCGTGCGGGCGGGTGGCGGCCCAGTGAGCGGCCAGGGTGCTCTTGCCGATCCCGCCCAGGCCGTGCACCAGTACCGTGCCGGGTGTGCTGAGGTCCGAGTTCAGTTGATCGAGGGCGTGGGTGCGGCCGACGAACTGCGCCGGCCGGTAGGGCAGGTCGTCCATGCCCGTGGGGGCGTCCACCTCGGCAGGGGGGCGCATCGCCTCGGGCGGCAGGTTGACGGTGGGGCTGAAGATGCCGGTCACGGCGATCCCGCCATGGGATGCCGTCGCGTTCCCGCTCTCGATCACCACCTGTTCGGCGCCCGGGGCTCCGGGTGCAGGTTCCGAGGGGGAGTCACGTGGAGCCCACTGCGCTCCGCGGCCACTTCCCCCAGCAGCGTTCGCCGGCGCAGAAGCTCCCTCGCCCGAGTCGTGCTTGCCCCACGGTCGCCTGACCATGCCGACTCCCTGCTTGCTCGGATCAGTCGGGGCGAGGGCGGGGGCCGCTATTCGTTGACGACGCCGCTGACGGCGCTGGAACCGGTCCCTGCCGCTTCGGCGTCGCCGGTGTTCACCGCAGTCGCCGGGCCCGAGTGGCTGTCGCCCGTGCGTTTGACACCGGTGACCGCGCTGCCGCCCTCCCGGGCAGTGGCCTTGCCCGTTCCGATGGCCACATCACCGGTTGAAGCAGCAACGAACGACAGCAGCTCCTGCAGCTGCTGAACTGCCCGTTCCTGCCCGGGGGCATCGAGGCTCTCCAGCAAAGTCTCGAACCGTCCCTGCCACAGGCCTTCCTGCCGCAGCCGTTCGGTGGCGATATCACCTGCGCTGCTCAAAACCTGCGCAGTGTGGTCCAGCCGCTCGATCTCAGCAGCCCCGCGCGCGGCGTCGCCGCGCGCGAAAAGATCCCCCATCCGTCGCTGCAGGCCGTTCCACGCATCGGTTCCGGCGGCCCGGACCACCGCGGAACCGCCGGCCAATGCCAGGCCCGTCAACGCCTCGACCAACACGCGATCACCGCTCTCCGCGATAGGGCCACCTCGGCCGTCCACATCGAGCAGCCGAACGGTCCTCAGTCCCTACATCCAGCAAAACCCACATATACCGACAGTGCAAAGCGCACCAAGCTGTACACGTAGCCGGGTACCAAGTTGGACAGCTTCACGGTTCTGGCAAAATATCCGCAGCCGGAGATCATTTGGGTGCTGAGGCCGGCCGGCTTGCATACCGGCGACGGATATGGGCGATCAGGACGACGCCGGTGGCGGAGGAGCGGAACACCGGCGTGTCCTGCGTGCTGGTCTTCGCGCAGAGCTCCGACGAGGCCGGCAAACGGTGGCAGTCCACTGTGGGAGAGCTCGTCGAGCCAGGAAGACAGAGAGTACCGCGCAGACTTTCGACAGTTCTCTCATATTCATCCTCAGTGAACTCGGGCGACCGCATCTCACCATTGCCGTAGCCCTTCACCCACCCAATGCCGAACGGAGCCAGCGCCGTCTCCTCGGTATTGAGCAGCCGATCATCCCTTCAAAGGATCTGCACCCAGCGGCGTTTTGGCGGTGGCGTTGCAGGTTCAGCCACTTGCCCAGCGCGAACCCCTCATGCCGGGCGGGCTGGGAGACGGCGAGGTGGCCGTGCTGTTCGGCGAAGTCGCGCGCGTGCTTCAGGCCGATGGTGACCGGCCGGCGCCGCCCGGGCCACGACCGGTAGCGCTCGACCTCGGCCGCGGTGAGGCCAAGGCGGGCCAGCAGCTGTTGCTGCCCGGCATCCAGGTGCGGGTAGTGGGCGATCTGGTGCTCAAGCCACCGGGCCAGCCGGCGCGGCAGCCCCGCCAGGTTGTCGCCGCCGCGGACGGGGCCGTGGGCGCGGGTGTGTGCACGGGCGCGGTGCCAGGCACGCTGCCAGTCGATCGGCCAGGGCGGATTCCACCACGGATCCAGCTCGGCAAGCAGCCGTGCCTGCCCGGCGCTCAGCGCACCGGCCTCGGCCCGCAGGTGGGCCAGCCACCGCCCCAGATCGAAACCCGTATCGCGGCCGCCGGTGTGCGCGACGGCCAGGTGCCCGTGGCGGGCCGCAAAGGCGCGGGCATGGACGAGGCCCTCGGCGAACTGCTGCTGGCGGTGCCGGTGCAGGCCGCCACCGCCCAGCCGGTGCGGGACCCGCACTCCGTCCGCACCCCGTGCTCCCGGCCCGTCACCCGCCGGTCCGAGCCTGCCCGCGTCCACGACCGCCTCGATGCTCGCCCCGGCCGGCCACGGGTCCTCGCCCGCCTCCACCGGCCGGTGCCGCGCGCGCACCCACCACACCCCGCGGTGCACCGTCAGCGGCGACGTCTCCTGCCCGCGGTGTTCGCGCGCGAGGGCCGTCATCCACGTCGCCAAGGCCCCCGGGCAGCCCGCCTGTTCCACCTCCGCCAGCCAGGCCCGCCCCAGCCGGACGTCCAGCGCCGCCGCGAACCGTCCATCCCGCCCCGCCCCGCCCCGCCCCGCGCACCAGCGCCCGGGGCGCGCCGCCGGTGACCAGCGGCTGCAGCGCCGGATCCACCAGCGCCCCCGCGAGGGCCACCACATCGGGGAAGGCGACCGCATCCCGCACCCGCAGCCGCCACCACGCCGCCGCCCGGCCCACCGCCTCCGGCCGGCGCCGGCACGTCGCGCCCACCACCCGCTCCAGCCGCGGCCCCCACACCCGCTCCCGCTCCCAAAACGCCTCCTGCTCCCACCACCCGCACACCACCGCCCGCGCCACCGCGAACACCGCCCCCGGATCGACCCCCGCCCCTACCGCCCGCCGCGCCACCCGCACCCACCGCGCCCCGGCCAGCCCCTCAAGACCCCCCACGTCCAGACCCTGCAGCGGCTGCGTGTCGCCCGCATCCAGCAGCCACCACCCGTGCCGCACACACACCCGCACCCACCGCGACCGGTACACCCGCACCCCCTCCCCACCCCCACCTCCGCGCCGTGCTGCGCACCGCGGGCAGCCCCAGCACACCGGCCCCCACGCCCGCACCCCCACCCGCCACCGCGCCCACCCTCCACCACCGGCGCAGCCGACGAGCTCCGCAGGGCCGGCCGTCCACGACGGCAGCGCCCGCGCCAGATGCGCAGCCGGAACGCGACACCACGGCCGACACCTGCGCCGCTTCGTCGAGGAGCACCTCGCCCTGCACACGGCCACCGCGGCCTGTACGGCTGGCTAGGGCGTTCGATATCGGCCCCACCAAGGCGAGTTCAACTGGCCCCAGTTCGCGGATGATTCGTGAAGATCAGGCGCCGTGCGGTGGCCCCGGAGGGCGGCTCGATCTGGGACCACCGCTGCGGAGGTGGGGAGAGGCGAGCGCCTGAACGGATTTCAGCGCGTGCGGTGAAATCCGGGGCATCGAGCCAAGCGCATCATATCGTCCCGTCGGCGTTGGTGCGGCGAGGGAGCAGACAGTCGAAGACGATCCCGGCCAGCCTCCCGGGCCCGTCATTCGTGCCGCGGTGGCGGCCGGCCGTCAGTGCGGCCACGACGATGGCCTGCACGTCGGCTGCATCCACGTCGTCGCGCACTGCCCCGGCCTGCTGGGCGCGGGCGAGGAGTGCGCCGAACAACTCGCGTAGCTGTGCTGCCAGTTCTTCGGTTGCGGCCCCCATGGGGCCGCCCGCCGCCGTAACGGCTTCGGTCAGGTCCTGCTTCGCATCGGCCTCGGTGGTCATCTGGGCGAGGAAGGCGAAGAACGCCGGCCCGGCCTCGGCCTCGGTCAGGGCGGCGCGGACGTCGAGTGTCAGCTGCTCCAGGTGCTCGCGCACGACCGCCTCGAACAGTGCCTCCTTGGTGGGGAAGTGGCGGTGGACGGTGCCCGGTCCGACCCCGGCCCGGCGGGCGATCTCGTCGAGGGGGACGGCGAGGCCCTCGGTGGCGAAGGCTGTGCGGGCGGTTTCCAGGATGCGTTCCCGGTTGCGGCGTGCGTCGGCGCGCAGGGGGCGCTGTCGCTCGGTGGTCAAGTGTCCTCCCGGGATTGGGACTTGGGGTGTTGATAAGCGGGGCCTGCGCCCCGTATATTCAATCACGCAACCGGGGCAATCGCCCCGGTTATGTCGAGAGGAGTGTCCCATGACCACTGCCGCACCGCGGGAAGTCCTCCACCACTTCCTCCGCCTCACCGCCGACGGCCCCAGCGAGGCGATGGCCGACCCGTTCACCACGGACGCCGTCTTCGAGATGCCCTACTTGCCGCCGGGCGCACCCGCGCAGGAGCCGGGACGGGACGCCTTCCGGGCTCACCTGCGGGAAGGGGCAAAGCTGCAGAAGTTCACCGCCGTGGACCACGTCCACGTGCACGAGACGACCGATCCCGAACTCGTCGTCGCCGACTACCGCCTCCACGGCCGCGTCCTGGCCACTGGGAAGCCGTTCGCCTTCGACATGGTGATGTTCGCCCGCATCAGGGACGGACTGATCACCTGGTCGCGCATTTACTCCAACCCGCTCGACGGGGCGATCGCCTTCGACGCGGCCGAGGGACTGCTTGCCGCAATCACCGCTGCCTAGGACCTCACCCCTGCTGACCAGAGGCGATCATTTCGTCCCGTTAGCCTTGTTCGCCCTGGTGCGGGCCAGGCGGTAGGACTCGGTGCCGGTCTCGATCAGGGTGGCGTTGAAGGTGAGCCGGTCCACGATCGCTGCGCAGAGCCGCGGGTCCGTGAAGGTCTTGCTCCAGCCCGTGAACGCCTCGTTAGAGGCGATGGCGATACTGTTCTTCTCCTCCCGCTCGGTCAGAACTTGGAAGAGCATCTCGGCGCCGCGGCGGTCGAGTTCGAGGTAGCCGAGTTCGTCGATTTCCAGAAGGTCGACGCGTCCGTAGCGGGCGATCGTCTTGCCGAGTTGCTTGTCGTCGGCGGCCTCGACCAGCTCGTTCACCAGGCTGGCCGCGGTGGTGTAGCGGACGCGGTAGCCCGCCATGGCGGCCGCGGCGCCCAAGCCGGTGAGCAGGTGGGACTTGCCGGTGCCGGAGTCCCCGATCAGACACATCGGGTAGCCCTTGGTGATCCAGTCGCAGGTAGCGAGGCTGTGGATGACGGCCGGGTCGACGTTGGGGTTGGCGCGGTAGTGGAAGTCGCGCAGCGACTTCTCGCGCGGGAAGTGGGCAGCCCGAATGCGGCGTTCGGCCCGGCGCCGGTCGCGGTCCTCGCACTCCGCCATCAGCAACTCGGCGAGGAAGCCCGCGTAGGACAGACCCTCCCGTTCCGCGCGGGCGATGGTGTCGGCGGCCTGCGAGCGCATGGTGGGCAGCCGCAGCATGCGGCAGGCGGTATCAATGGCGGCATCGGACGCCTGTGCGGTGAGCGCGTGATGGGCGGCAGTCATGACGGATCCTTCCGGCGAAGCTGGAACAGTTCGTCCCACTGCTCCAGGCGGGGCAGAGGGCGGGCATCTTCGGGCAGCGGCCTGGCCAGTCGGTGCGCGGTGAGATGGCTGACCTGCGGCAGCTGCGGATCGGCAGGCTCGGGCCGGTCGGGGGTTGCCGGGGCGGCGGTGACGGTCGGGGCCCGGCCGTCGGCCTGTGCGGCCTTGCGGGCCTCCAGGGCAACCACGTCCTCGCTGCAGGTGCCCAGCCTGAGTGCGGCGCGAAGGCCGACGATCACGTCGCCGTGCTGCTGATGGCGGTGCAGGAGAAGGATCCTGACCAGGGCTTTCGTCCCGTCGATCTCGCCGAGCTGCTGCTTGGCCAGAGCCCAGAATGCCTCGTGCTCAGCGGTGAAGGTGCCCTCGGCGCGGGCCTGGTCATCGGGGAGCGCCTGGATAAGCCCCATCTGACGCTTATAGCTGAAGAATTCGGCCCAAGCTTGTTGTCACCCGGAGAAGTGGCGCGGTTCCCTCAAGCGAGCGACCGATATAAGGCTCGGGTCACGCCTGTTGCGGTTCGGTTCACGGACGGGGATGGTCTCGTGTGGTTCCGGGATTTGGGAACGGGGGAAGTGATCTCGGCGAAGACTGCGGAGTCTCGCTTTGGGTTCGGTTTCAACTGGCGTCGGCACGCTCGCTCTCGGGATGCTTTGTATGGCTTTGAAGTTCCGCTGGAGGAGCGTCGCCCGCTCTGGCGTCGAGTTCGTTGACGTTGCCGCCGAGGCGAGGGGCGTCGTATCCGGCGTCTGTAACGATCAGGACGTCCGGGTCGCCCGTCTGCCACTGTCCCGCGGCGGTATGTCGGACCGTGTGGGCGGTTCCTCGGGTGTCTGGGTTGGTGGGCCGTCAGTGCTCCCTCCTGTCTCCTGCTGTTTCTGTTCCTTCTCTGTCGTCTGTCTCTGTGTCCTGGGGGGTGTGGGTCCTGCCGGAGGCAGGCACACCCCCCCCAGGCCACTCCCGGCTTCCTTCACTCCTGTGGGGGTTGGGTCCCGGAGGGACCCTTTCTCTTTTTGTATTCCGTGATTTACTTTTTCTCACGGAATACAATTCAAGTCTCCTTGGTTTTAAGGGAATCGGAGATTCCCCCTGAACCTCACTCCGGGAATGGGGACGTGACGAACCGTCAACTCAATCCCCAACTCAAACTCGAACTCCCCGCCCCTACAACCAAAATCAGCACCCGGATTTGTGCCAGAGGCACAAACCCTCTCCGCCTCTTCTCGTGCCGGAGGCACGCAAGTTGTGGAATGGCCGGAGGCACCCCCAACGACGTCGCCGAATCTGTCGCCGCACGCGTGGTCCGCTCCCGCTTGCTCTACGAGGGCGGCCCACCGCTTCGTCGTCCTCATGGAGGAATCCGTTCTGCGCTTCCGCACCGCCGGCCCCGACGCCATGCGCGGGCAACTGCGCGACCTCCTGGCCGTGATGCCCCTGGCATCCGTGTCCATCGGGATCATCCCGTTCACCGCGCAGCGCACCGTGTGACCCCTGGAGGCGTTCTACCTCCACTACGACGTCCAGGCCGTGGTGGAAACACTCACCGCAGAGATCAACGTGACGCAGCCCCGCGAACTCGCCGACTACGCCAAGGCCTTCTCGCGCGCACCGTCGACACCATGACGCTGCCGCTCGCCGAACTGCTCCTGGCCACCTGCCGCGCCGTGCTGCCCTGGCTGCCGCTAGCGCAGCGCAGCGTCTGGGAGCCAGCCCCCGAGCCCGTCGCGCCGGGCTCACTGGGGAGGATCGTCGCGGCCACGACCGACGTGCGGGCTGCGGTGGCGCTCCTGCTGGACGGGATTGCCGGCGCCCCCGCCACCGGAACGCCGATTGTGCCGCAGACCCCGGCTCGGCAACCTGCTCGCCGCGATGACTCTGCCGTCCATGTCGCTCGGCATCATCCCGGCCGCGGCCGCGCAGGAAGGGGTCGTGTGGCCGCTGGAGCAGTTCACGGTGTTCGACGACTCGCGCATCCACGTGGAGCTGCTCGTCGCGAAGGTGACCGTCACGGCCCCCGGTGAACTGGACATCTACCTGCGTGCGTTCGCCCGGCTCACGGAGCTTGCCGTGTACGGGGCAGAGGCGCGCACCCTGATCGTGAAGGCGCTCGACGCACTGGGCTGAGGGGTGCGGCGATCCGCCGCACCCCCGGACATGACGAAAGCCATGCTCTCAACCGCTGGTGCGGGCCCCGCGCGTGAACGGCTCGAAGGTGTGGCTGAAGTGCCACGTGTCCTGGGCGATGCCGGAGCAGGAGTTGGCGCCTGCGGTGCCCACGCAGCCGCCGTTGTCGCGCTGGAGGGCCCAGAAGGAGAGCGTGTTGATCCTCTTGGCGACAGCCCAGTTCTCCACCGTGACGGCGTCCTGCGTGGTGAAGGTCTCCTGCGGGCCGTAGTCGTCGATGCCGGGCATCTCGGTGACGCCGATCATGTGCCAGAGCTTCGCCGAGCTCTTCCTCGGGTAGAGGGTCGCCAGCTGGTCGTGCAGACCGGCGGCGGCGGTCTCGGTGTCGGCCGCCATGTCATGGGTGGCGCCGTCCCAGTAGTCGAACGTCATGATGTTGACGACGTCCACGCGCGCGCCGTTGTCGACGGCGTTCTGCAGCAGGGCCACGCCGCCCGGCGCGAGGCCGGTGTTGGTGGTCGGCAGGGTGTAGGAGAACTGCACGCTGCGACCGGTGTGTTGGGCCCAGCGCTGGACCTTGGCGATGGCCTTGTTGCGGCGGTCGATCCCGGCGGTGTTGTTGATGGAGTCGGCCTCGATGTCGAGGTCGATGCGGGAGACGCCGTACGTCGTGACGAGACTCTTGTAGACCTTGGCGATGGAGTCGACGCTGGTGCAGCTGTCGGCCAGTTCGGTGCCGGTGGTGTCGGCGCTGTAGCCGCCGAAGGACGGGATGACGTTGCCGCCGCGCGCCTGCATCGTGGCGATGTCCTTGCCGAAGGTGGCCTTGCCGATCGGCTGGGTGGTCAGGCCGTTCCAGTACGCGGCGCAGGAGCCCGCCGCGTCCGTCTGGAGGAAAGCCATGGTCAGGTACTTGTTGCCCGACTCGGCGGCGAGTGCGGCCGGGCTCTCGCCGGTCCACGCCTCGAAGTAGGGCGCCGTCACGTGTGCGGGCATGGGCTTCGCGCCGTACGAGGGCGCCGGTTGCGCGGCGAACGCGCCACCTCCCCCGAGGGTGACAAGCCCGGCCGACAGGGCGGTTACGGCCATGCAGGACAGCAACGTGCGAAGAGGAACAGGTCGTCTCATTGACGCTCCCATGAGAAAAAGTGCAGGCGGAGACAGCGGGTACACATGCTGGGACTTCCGCCCGGCCGGCAGACGCAGGAGAACTCCCCCTCGACCAGGGGCGAACAGTCCCATCGTTGGACTAGACCAATTATCTGTCAAGGTTCTTTACGGTTAACTGACCTGAGTGGGCACGGGAGGTGGGCGATGAGCGATGGGAGGGTGACGGCTTGCGAGCCGGTGCGCGTGGCGAGTGATCGGGTGTGAGTAGTTGCGGCCCACGCCGTCCGGGTGCTGACCGGGTGGCTGCGCAGCGGCGAGATCTCCGAGCAGTGCGCCCGCCGCCGCATCCGCATCACCATCCACTCCGTAGAGTTGGAGATCTTCGCGCGCAACGCGGAAGTGCGCTCGACCCTCGCGATCGAGGCAGTCATGGCGGCCGGCCCCGAGTTCACGGAGCGGGCGCTGCGCGGGGGCGACTGGGACCCCGACAAGGGGGTCTGCATGTTCACGTACTTCGTGGGTGCGTGCCTTTTCACCTTCCGCGACGTCTTCAAGAAGTGATCCCGCGACCTGATGCGGCAGATCAACAGGGTGACTGCGGACCTGAACAGTCAGGACCCCGAGGAGGGCCAGCTGTACTTGTGGCACTCGAACTTCGGCGACCCGGCCCGTCGGACTGCCGACCGGGACACCGGGCGCCGGATCCTCGCGGAGGCCACCCCGGAGGCCAACGCCATCTGCCTGCCGAAGTACGAGGAACCCGACCTGACGTACAAGCAGATAGGTGAACGCCTCGGCGGCATGACGTCCGGGCGGTCGAGGGGCAGCTCCAGCGGCTGCGCGGCACCGCGTTCCGGCTGGCACGCGAAGGGAAGATCGACTACGTGCGGAGGGCCGGCCGGTGAACGCCGGGATACGCGGCACGCTGTCGAGCACCGGAAGCGCCCTGGTCGGCCACCTCGCCGGGGCACCCTGGTGGGCCGTCACAGGATGCACGGTCCTGCTGTTGGGCATCATCGCGCTGCAGAGCGTCTTTCCCCAGAACTCCGCCGACCGCCTCGCCTGGTGGAAAGACCGGCGCCGCTACCGCAGGCCCGGCCCTCGCAGGGACCGGCCGCCCGCTGTACCTCCCCCGCCGCGGACAGGCGCGATCAGGCCCACACGTACGCCTCGGCCGGCCCGGAGGGGAAGTCCGGATGGTTCGTCAAGAACTGCGCTTCTGCCCGCATCCAGTTGAGGGGCTCCGTCGCCGCCTCGACGTCGCCGTGGTCGAGGTGCGCGGTCAGCCGGCCGTACGCCTCGCCGAGCATTCGGTGATACTTCGGCCGCCGTTCCACTTCCTCGAACCGCGCTTGCAGGAACTCGTGCCAGCGCTCCGCCTCGACGCGCAGCGCGTCGAGACCGCCGTAGCGGGGTCGCACTTGCCTGCCAGTCGTGATCCGTGCCCCGGCCATGGTCGGCTCCTTTCCGGTGAGGGGGCGGACGTCATGGTCGTCACGCCGTGTACCGAGATCAACGAGCAACCCGCCCGAGACGCACGCCCGGCCGCGGTCTCCGGCCGGGCCCGCCGACGCAGCCGTTCGCCGGCGGGCCCGGGGCGATCGGACTTACCCCGCCGACGGAGTGTCGGGCGTGAGGTAGCCCAGCACCCCCAGGCCGAGGCCAGCTATGCCGACGAAGGCAGCGCCGCCTGTGGTCAGCGCCGCAGGTTCGTGGAGCCGAGGGCGAAGGCGACGATGCCGCTCACCAAGGCGCTCACCAAGGCCGCCAGCAACACGACGACGACGCCCATGATCTTGGGACTCACAAAGTTCCCTTCCGGGTGGGAAGGGGTGGCCGATGTCCGACGCCCTCGTGGCAGCCGAGCCCGACCACCCCTGACGAAGTACGAACAGGTGTGATCAACACGAGCGCGGCCGACTCGCACTCGCAGGGCGCTGGCTGCCTGCTGTCTTCGCTCCGTACGAACCTGTACGGCTGCCTTCGGACTTACAGGGAAAGCTCCGGGCGCAACTCCCCTTATATCGGCGGGGACGCAACGCCAATTATATGTGATGGCCGTGACACCCGGCGGGCTACTGCCGTGCCTCCGGGCCGGGCTGATCAGCCGGTTCGCCATCAACACTGCGAACAGGTCGAGCGCGTCGTCGACCGCCTGCGCCTCCAGCTGACGGACCACCGCCGTCAGCAGTGCGGTCCGCGGCTCCGCGCCCGCCCAATCGTCTGCGCCTTGCTCAGCCGCCCGTACCGGGCCAGCGCGGACAGCCGGTTCACCGGCACCCGCGACAGGTTCACCCGGCCCAGCGCGAACGCGGAGATCGATGCCAAACACGTCTGCCGCCTCCTCCGACGATCCGACCGTCGTGGCCCGGCGTCAGGCGTTCGGGCGGCGTCTACGGGAGCTCCGTGTCGCCACGGGCCGCACGCAAGCCAGCACCGCTGCGGAGGCGGGGATCGATCGCGCCTTCTAAGTGAATGTCGAGAACGGGAAGAACAACATCTCGTTGGACAAGATCTTTGCGTTGGCCGATGCCCTGAGCGTCGATGTGGCGGAACTCTTCCGCGGTCTCGAGTCCTGACAGCAGGTCTTGCGTAGACACCGCCTACCAGGGCAGCTTCGCGGTGCGTTCAGGGTGGGCCGCGGTGATGTACCGCATGGCGGTCTGCGTGCGAACGTTTGCATCAGGCTGTCGTCCGGTTGAGCGGAGGACGACTTGGCAGGCTTCGCGTGTGGCTCGATGAGGCCAAGCGCAACCCGGAGACTGTCCTATCGTTCGGCGAGTCGTTCTTTCGATGTCTCTGAGGACACGGATGCCTTGGGAGTGGAGTTCATCGGATACGTCCGCGGAAACCCCGGCCGTCAGGCCGGGGAGGAATCGGACTCCTGCGGAGCAGGGCAAGGTGCCGGGATCCGCTTGGGCCTCGACATCGCCGTCACCATCCGCTCTAGGCGGGTTAGCCGGGTCTTCTCGGTGCGGGCGGTGACCAGGCTGAGGTAGAGGGCGAACTGGTCGGATTTGCTGAGTGTTTCGTAGAACGCCCGCGTGGCCGGGTTTGCGTCGAGCGCTTTGACGAGATCCGGCGGTGCGGTGGCATTCTTCTGCGAGGTGTATGCCGTTTCCCAGCGGCCGTCCGCCCGCGCCGCCTCGATCTCGGCGAGGCCGCGGGGGCGTATCCGGCCTGCCGTGATCAGGGCCTTGGCTTTGTCGACGTTCACCTGCGACCAGGCGGAGCGGGGGTTGCGGGGTGTCGTGCGCTGCAGGAAGTAGGTGTCGTCAAAGCCGCGCCGCAGAGCGTCGATCCAGCCGAAGCAGAGCACCGTGTCGACCATCTCTTCCCAGGTGAGCGACGGGATGCCGGTGTGCTTCTTGGCGATCTTCACCCAGAGCGCGGTGCGTTCCCCGTGATGCGTGTCGAGCCAGGCCTCAAGCTTGGCCGGGCTCGCGGGGACAAGGATCTCGACGCCGTCCTCGTATTTCTGCATAAACCGCAGACTAGAGGCCGTATAGGGCAGATGTTGACCTACCCGAACGCACCGCTCAGGTGACCTGCTCAAGCGGCCTACTCATTTGAGTTGACGGTCTTGACGGGCGTCGGTGGGTTCGCGTCGGTGATTTTCAGCTTCGGCGCCGTGTTCGTGGTGCGGGTCTTCGAGGACGCCGCCAGGTTCGAGTTGGCGTCCTTTGAGTGCTGCACCGGCTTCCGGACGGTGGCCCTTCACGGGTGGTGCCCGGTTCGGGCCGGCGATCTGCAAGGGTGACGCCGGTTCGCGTTTACGGCTTTTGAGCCGTTGTCAGTGGTGCCGGGCATGATCGGCGGGTCAGCTCGTAGTGGAGACAGGGGAGTGGCATGCCGATCACCAGCCAGCGGGTAGCGGGACGCGCGTTTTTGCGGCAGATGTACGGCGACTCGTACTTCCCTGATCACGTGGTCGACAAGGGGAAGGCCATCCTGTTGCGGCTGTGCGAGCGAATTGAGGCCGAGCAGCCGTCGGATCTGGAGACCTTGTATGCGCTCACCCAGGCTGCGACGGAGGAGTTCAACCTGCTGGACAGGGAGTTCGTGGTGGCCGGGAGCGAGATCGAGACGGTTGCGCGTGAGTGGATCTGTGACGAGTTCTGTTTCGTCGCGTCGGCATACGGGTTCACGGACGCGGACGCGGAGGAGCTGACCGCCGGCCGGGACTGGTGAACGAAGACGAGAAGGCCACCTCCGATCAAAGCCGTTCGTTGAGAGCTGCGATCAGCACGGTGGGCCTGGGCCGCTGGAGGTGGCACACCTGGTCGGGGATTTCGTCGGCGTTGTCTGCGGTCGCGCCGCCAACGGCACTCGCGGCGGCCGCCTGCCCGTTGAGGAGCAGACCCCCGTCGGCAAGGCGGCCGGTAACACGGCAGGCAGGAACTCCCGTGCCGCTACCGGCGTCGGCAAGAACGCCAAGAACGCCAGGAGCGCCGGGGGGATCAAGGGCAGCGGGGGCGGCCGGGCGGTGGGGCCGTCAGGCGGGGCAAACCCCGCCGGGGTGCCTGACTCCCGCTGTGGCGGGCCGTTGCCCTTGAGTCCGTCGCGGTGGTCTCCTGGGTGGTGGCCAAATAGGTGTAGGGCGGTGGGGGTTGGCCGCGTGGGTGGCTGTTTGTCTGCCGTTAGGGCCGAGGATCTCTCAGTCGCCTTTTTGTCTGTGTCGTGTGCGTCCTGCCGGCGATTACGGCCTCGTCGTGGATTGCGGTCGGTTGCCGTGTCGGCGGTCTGTCTTTGCGGGGGTGCCTGTAGTGCCGCATGCCGTCCCGCCCGTGGGGGTGGTTTGTCTGTCATGGCCGGCTGCTAGGGCTGTTATGGCCGTCCGTGTCCTTCCTGCTGTGTGGGGGTTGTGGTGGGGTGCGAGGGTTTCTCGAGTGGGTGGGGGGAGGGTGGGGGGTGCAGTCGGGTGGGGGAGGGGGGTGGGGCGTGGTGTCGGGGCGGGTGGGTTCTGGTGTTCATACCGTTGAGGTGGGGGCTCCGGCTGGGGTTGTGTATGGCTTGTTGGCGGATGCCGGGCGTTGGCCTGTCCTGTTGCCTTGGTATGTGCATGTGGAGCGGATGGATTTTGATGGCAGTGTGGAGCGGCTGCATTTGTGGGAGTTGCAGGGGGGTCGGGTGTGTACGTGGCATGCCCGGCGGGTGTTGCATCCGCATGCTTACGCTGTCGATTTTGAGCAGTACGAGCCCGCTCGCCCTGATGTGGTGGTCAGTGGGAGTTGGCGGGTGGAGGCGGCGGGTGCGGAGCGTTCGCTGCTGACCTTGCGTCAGGAGCGCACCCTTGACCCCCCGCCCCATGACGTCTCGTCCCATGGCCCCTCGCCCCGTGACTCCTCGCCCCTTGACTTCCCGTCCCACGGCCTGCCGCCCCGTGACCTTCCGTCCCATGACTTCCCGTCCCATGACTTCCCGTCTCATGGCCTCCCGCCCGATGACCTGCCGCCCCTCGGCCTTCCGCTTCATGACTTCCCGGTGCTTGACCTGCCGCTCCATGCCCCCTCGCCCCACGGCTTCTCGCCTGAGGGCCTGCCGTCTCATGACTTCCCGCCTCACGGGCGGTCGTCCGTTGACTCGTCGTCGGTGGGTGGTGTGCGGCGGGTTTTGGAGGTGGAGGTTCGGGCCCGGTTGTCTCAGGTGCGGGAGTTGGCCGAGTGCTGGGAGAACCTCGATGAGCTGTTGTTGTGTTTCGAGGACAGTGTGCGTGTGGAGGGGCCTGCCGAGTTGGTCTACGACTTCCTGTATCGCATCGGGGAGTGGAGTGAGCTGCTTCCGCATGTCGAGTGGACCAGTGTCGTCGAGGACGTGCCCGGTATCCAGTTGGCGGCGGTCGACAGTTGTGGGGCGCAGGACGGGCAGAGCTTCACCACGCATGCGGTGCGGCTGTGTTTCCCGCATGCGGGGCGGATCGTTTTCCAGGAGACGCTCTCCGAGCAGTTGATTGCCGCGCACAGTGGTGAGTGGTCGGTGGTGCCTGAGGGGGAGGGGGTGCGGGCGGTGTCGGAGCATCGTGTGCTGCTGCGGGCGGAGGCCGTCGAGGCGGTGCTGGGTCCGGGTGCGGACCTGGCCCTGGCGCGTCGTGAGGTCCGTGAGCGGCTGGGCCGGGCCGCCGTTGAGGCGTTGCAACTGGCCCAGTGGCACGCGCAAAGCGCCGTCCGCCGCCTGCATTGACCCCTCCGGGCCCGCCCGCAGGGCCCGCAACCCCCCGGCATTCCACCCGTCCGACCAGCCCGGCAGCCCAGCCCGAGACCACCGAGACCACCAGGACCGCCCGAGACCGTCAGGACCGCCCGGACCACCCGCAACCCCCTCGCATTCCACCAGCAGCCCAGCCCGAGACCACCGAGACCGCCCGGATCGCCGGGACCGCCCGTGACCGCCTGGACCGTCAGGAGCGCCCGAGACTGTCTGGATCGCCCGGGTCTTCGGGGACCCGGCCGGCAGCCCAGCCCGGGACGACCAGGATCGCCTGAGATCGTCAGGACGGCCCGGACCGCTGGGGAAGCGCCGGGGCCGTTGGGAATGCCGGGGGCGGGGGCGGGGGCGGGGGAGCGGTTGGGGGTTGTGAGCGCTCGGTGGTGCCGGGGGCATGGAGGGCGTCGGGTAGTTCGCGGGGGCCCGGCAGGCCGACTGTGGCCGGGCCGCGGATGCAGGCCGGGATGCAGGTGTGGATGCAGGTGTGGATGTAGGCCCGGGTGTAGGCAGGGTTGTTGGTGTGGGTGGAAGGGAGTGGGTGATGGTCAGCAGCGGGGCTGGGGTGTTGCGTGTGGGTGCCGGCGGTATGGCTACGGTGGCGGCGTCGGGGTCGGGCGGGGCTGCGGTGGTGCGTGCGGCGCGGTTGGAGATGTTGCTGGGTGATCCCTGGCAAGGCGGTGGCGTGCACAGTCTGTGTGCTCTGGCGGCGGCGGGTGGGCCGCCGGTGGCGACGTTGGAGTTGTTGCGGCTGGCGGGCACTGCCGGTGAAGGTGTGAGTGTCGCGCAGGGCGGGCAGTTCACGACGGCTGAGGAGTATGTGCGTGCGCTGCGTCCGGTTTTGCGCCGGGATGTGGCGCTGGGGTATGCGGTGGGTGTCGCCCCGCTGCGCATCCCGCAGTCGGCTGTGCCGTACGGCATCCCGCAGTCGGCTGTGGTGTATGGCGTTCCGCAGTCGGGTGTGGTGGATGGTGTTCCGCAGTCGGGTGTGGCGGATGTTTTGTGTCGGCCTGGTGTGCGGGGGGTGTTGACGGCGGCTGTGGTGACTGCCGTGGCCGGCACCGTGTTGCGGGCGGCGGCGGGGGTGGTTGCTGTCCGGGGCGGTGCGGCGGTGCGGCAGTGGCAGGGTGTGTTGGCTGCGTTGTTCGCGGAGTTGCTGGCGTGTGAGTGTCTGACGGGGGTGGCGTTGCGTGCGTTGGGCCGGCCTGGTGGTGCGCCGGTGCTGGGTGCGCTGACGGGCTATCTTGTGCCGCATCTGGTCGGTGAGGGTCTGGAGGACCTCGAGCTGGTTTTGAATGAGAATGGCTGTGCGCCGTCGTCGGCGCAGCGGCGTACTTTGGACAAGGTGTGGGGTGATCTGCCCGGCGTGGGGGCCGGCCCTGCGGATACGGCGCGCCGCCTGGCGCGGCTGGTGTCCTGTCTGCCGGCGCTGGCCGATGCCGCCGGGCGGGGTGAACGCGCCGTGGACGGTGCCCTCTTCCGCCTCGGCGGGCAGGACGCACCGGCCGACACGACAGCCCTCCCGCACCCCGCCACACCCCCCGTCTCACCCCCCGTCTCACCCGCACTCCCGGCGAGGGCGGTGTCTCCGTCCATGACCACCCCGGCCCGGCACCCGCTGCCGCCCGCCTCACTCGTGCACTCCGCCGGACTCGTGCACTCCGCCGGACTCGTGCATTCCGCCTCACCCGCGGATCCCGCCGGATCTGTGCATCCCGCTGAGGCGGTGGTTGAGGCGGTGGGGGTGGTGGGTGCGGATGGTGTGCTGTTTGCCGTTCTGGGTGGTGCGGCTGCCCGGTTGGCTGGTGCGGTGGGGGAGGGTGAGGTGGCGTTGGGGCGGGTGGCGCGGCGGTTGGTGAGTGAGCAGCGTGTGTTGCTGGGTCCGTGCCGCACCACCGCCACCGCCGCCGACATGGGTGGTGTGGGTGGTGTGGATCCGGTGGGGTGTGGGCTTGCTGAGCGGCAGGCGTTGCTTGGGTTGGCGGGTGCGGTGTTGGGGGTGCGGGAGGCGGCGGTGGGTGGCGGGGGCGGGTTTTTGGCTGGTGCGGGTTGGGCGGTGGTGGCTTTGTCGCGGGTCGCGGAGCGGTTGGGTGTGCCGTTGCCGTCGGTGGTGCCGGCGGGTGCGGTGGAGAGTGTGTGGGTGGAACTGGCTGACCGTGTACGGCAGGGCAGGGACGTGGACGTGTATGCCACGCGGTTGCCGTGGTGAGCATCCCCGGCGCCCGCCCGGACCGGGACCCGGACCCGGGTGTGGGCCCGGGCCGGGACCCGGGTGCGGGTGCGGACCGGGACCGGGGCCGGGATCCGGGTGTGGGTGGGGGTGGGTGGGAGGTGGCGCCGTTGCATGTTGCGGGTCCGGGGGGTCCGTGGGAGTGGGTGCAGGAGGTGTGGGAGGACACCGGCCGGGTGGTGGTGCATACGACGTGGGGTGAGTGGCTGACTGCGGTCTTGGCGGATCCGGGTCTGCGGCCGTTGTTGGGGCGGGACTGGCCGCGTTACCGTCAGCAGGCCGCGGCGGAGGGCCGGTATCGTTTCGCGGTGTCGCGGATGGTGGTGAAGTATGCGGCGGCGGCTGTCTTGCAGGTTGATGCGGCTGGTCTGGATCTGGGCTACAAGCCGGGTGGGCGGCCGTTTTTGCGTGGGTTGGGTGCGGGGGTGGACGTCAGTCTGGCGCATACCGGTGATTTGATCGTGGTGGGTGTCAGCCGTAGCGGGCCGATCGGGGTGGATGCCGAGCCTGCTGATCGGCGGCCGTCGGTGGAGCTGATGGGCGCGCATGTGTGTACTGCGGCGGAGGCTGCCGAGCTTGCGGCGTTGGGCGAGGAGGAGCGTGCGCTGCGGTTTTTGCAGTTGTGGACGTTGAAGGAGGCCTACACCAAGGCGCTGGGGCACGGGATGCGGCGCCGGTTCAGTGCTTTCGGTTTCACGCGTGACGCGGGGGGCCGCATCGTGCTGGACAGTGATGATCCGGGTGCCGCGGCCTGGAGTTTGGCCACCCATCTCGTCCAGGGCCGTTACCTGCTCAGCACCGCACACCGCGCCGCCCTCGGCGCCTCGCCCTGATCAGTACCCGCTGATCGTGCCGCCCCGGATGCCTTGCCCTGATCGGTGCCGCTGCCGGCGCCTCGCTCTGATCAGCACCGCCCCGGATGCTTCGCCCTGATCGGCATCGCTCACTGTGCCGCCCCGGATGCCTTGCCCTGATCGGTACCGGTGACCGTGCCGCTGCCGGAGGCTTGTCCTGGCATGTGTGCGGGGTGGGTTGTTCTGGGGGGAGTTAGGGGTGGAGGCGCTGGTGGTGGCCGCCTACCGTGGCTGGCGGGAAACGCCACGCCCCTCCCGCGGTGCTGCCGGCACCCCCGAGGTCCGAACTCCCGGCCCCCGCCCGCCTGTTTGCCGGGGGCGGGCGGGGGTGGGGTGGGCCTGTTGTGCGGGGTGGTGTGGATTGTGTGACGGGTATCGAGACGGGAGGCACCTCATGACCAGCGAGCCGTGGACTGTGCCGCGGCCGGCGTCTGCCGCGCCGGGCGCCGGTGTGCTGGGGGAGGTGAGGGCCGCGTTGGCGGGTGTGCTGCACATTGATCCCTCTCACCTCGATGCCGCCCAGCCTTTCCAGGCTCTGGGTCTGGACTCGTTGCTCAGCGTCGAGTTCGTGGCCCTGCTCAATGCCCGTCTGGGTACCCGTCTGGCCCCTGGCGTGCTCTATGACCATCCCACTCCGGCCGCGCTGGCCGCTCATGTCGCTGCCGCGGAGAACACCCCCGCCCCCGCCCCCGCCGGCGTCCCCGCCCCGGACTCCGGCCCGGGTTCGGGTTCGGTGGCGGGGGAGGTGTCGGCGCAGGCGGCCGTTGCGGAGGTGCTGCGTGGGCAGCTGGCGCAGATTCTGCACTGTGATGCCTGGGAGATCGATCCCGGTGCTGCTTTCGCTCACCTGGGTATCGACTCGCTGCTGGCCGCGGAGTTCGTGGCGGGCATCAACCGCGCCTACCACCTCACCGAGCGGCCCGATGTGCTCTACGACTACCCCGACATCGCGTCGATGTCCGCCCACCTCGCCGCCCGCATCACCCACACACCCCCCAACCCCAACCCCAGCCCTGGCACCAGCCTCAGCCCTGGCACCAGCTCCAGCCTCAGCCCTGGCTTCGGCACCGGCACCGGCTCCGGCTCTGTCACCGGTGCAGGCCTCGGCGTCGGCGGCGGCGTCGTGTCGGGTGTGGTGGCTGGCCCGGTGGCGGGGGAGGGTGCGGTGCCGGGTGGGCCGGTGCGGGCGCCGTTGGCCGAGCAGGAGCTGAATGTGCTGCTCGACGCGGTCCGCGCCAACGTGCTCAGTGTCGACCAGGCGGTCGCCCTGCTGGCGGCCCGGACCGCCTGACCTCAGGGAGTAGGCATGGACAACCGGGAGATCCTGACCCGTTTCAAGAACGGCACCCTGGAAAGGGAACACGCCCTGGCCCTGCTCACCGCCACCCCCCTCACCAACCCGCCGGGCTTGCCGGGCTTGCCGGCCGCACCGGGCGCAGCGGGTGCAGCGGGTTTGGCGGTTTCACCGGCTCCGCCGGCGCTGTCCCTGCCCGCCGTACCGCTTGGGTCTGCCGTGGCTGTTGGGTCTGCCGTGCCGGTGGTGGCTGCCGCGCTTGCGGGGCAGGCCGGCACACCGGATCCGGGACCGGGGTTGGGGTGGGTGGGTGAGCGGTATGCCGTGACCGGGGTGTCGGGCCGTTTCCCGGGTGCGGGTGATCTCAGCGGGTGGTGGCAGCATCTGCTGCAGGAGCGTGGGGGCGCGGGGCCGGTGCCGCCCGGCCGTCCCGCCGCTGCCGGCCGTCCCGCTGCCGGCCGTCGCGCTGCGGGCCGCCCCGGTGCGGGCGGCGTCGGTGGCGTGGGTGGGGGTGGGCGGGGGTGGTTTGTGGAGGGTGTTGAGGAGTTCGATGCCGCGTTTTTCGGGTTGACGGATGCTGAGGGTGCTCTGCTGGATCCGCAGGAACGCCTTTTCGTGGAGTGTGCCTGGCAGTTGCTGGAGTGTGCCGGGTATGCCGGGGCGCGGCTGGAGGGGCTGAGGGCGGCTGATGGGCAGTCGCGCAGTCTGGGTGTGTATGTTGCGGCCGGCCCCGGCGATTACGCGCTGCTTACTGCTGGCTGTGCCGGGGCGGGTGGGGGTGCGGGGCGGGCGGGCGGTGTGTGGAGTCTGCCCAACCGGCTGTCCGCGCTGCTGGATGTGCATGGGCCGAGTCAGTGTGTGGATGCGGCCGAGGCGTCGTTTTTGGTCGCTGTGCACCAGGCGCTGGCCGCGCTGCGGGCGAAGGAGTGCGCGGCTGCTCTGGTCGGCGCTGTTGACCTGCGGTTGCATCCTGGCCGCCACGGTGGCGGGGAGGGTGTCGGGGCGATCCTGCTGCGGCCGCTGGATGCCGCGCAGGCGGCCGGTGACACCGTCCATGCCCTGGTGTGCGCGAGCGCGGTCGCCCACACCGGCCGCTTTCCGGCGCCGGGTGCGCCGGCTGGGTCCGGCGGGGCGGTGGAGGCCCGGCTGGAGCGGCGGGCCGCGGACCTCGCGGGCGTCGAGGTGGGGCAGGTGGAGGTGCACGAGAGCGCGGCCACCGCCGCGGCCGGGATGGGGGACGCCGGGGCGGCCACCGGCCTGGCGGCACTGCTGCGCGCGGTGCTGCAACTGCACCACGCCACCCGGCTGCCGGTGCCCGCCACCTCCCCGGCCGCTGCCTGGCCGGCGCCGCGCGACGGGACGGGCCGCGTCCTGCCGCGCCGCGCCACCGCCCGCGCCCGCGGCACGGGCGGCACCGCCGCCCACGTCCTGCTGGAGGAATCCCCCCGCCCCGCCAGGCAGCAGGAACAGCAACAGCAGCAACAGCAGGAACAGGAACAGCAGGAACAGGAACAGCAGGAACAGCAAGGGCAGAGGCAGGAATGGCAGGGATGGGGGGAGCAGGAGGAAGCGCAGGAGCGGGGAGGGCTGGGTGAAGGGGGGGTACGGGCGGGGCTGGAAGAGGAATTGGTGCTGTTGTCGGCGCCTACTCCTGCGCATCTGGCCGCCACTGCACGGCGGTTGGCCGATGCTTTGACCGTGCCGGCCGGGTGCGGGCTCGCGCTGGCCGAGGTGGCCCGGGAGCTGGCGCTGGGCCGTGCGGTGCGGGAGTGCCGTCTGGTGGTGACCGCCCGTACCACCGCTGAACTGGCCGCCGCACTCACCGCCTTCACCACCACCGACCCCGAGCACGACCACGGCCCCGACTCCGACCACGACTCCGACCCCGACCGCGGGCACGACGGCGACGGTGGGCGTGACCGTGACGGCGACGGTGGGCGTGACCGTGACGGCGACGGTGGGCGTGACCGTGATGCCGGCCGCGGCGGTGGGCATGGTGGTGCCGGTGGGTGTGGTGGTGTGGGTGTGGTGGGGCGGGTGCGTAGTGCGGATTTGCGCAGCCCGCGGGCGGAGGCGGTGTTGCTGGCTGATTTGCCGGAGACTGCGCACTATGTGGCGGCGTTGTGGCGGGCGGGCCGGCTGGAGGCGTTGGCCCGGTTGTGGCTGGCTGGTGTCGATGTCACGGGGGGCGCGGCGGCCCGTTGTGGCGGGGGTGTGGTGGCGTTGCCGCCCAGTGTGCTGCTGCGCCGGCGGTTGTGGGCGGGCGAGGAGACGGGTGGGCCGGTCCGATGACGCTGACCACCACCCCCACCACCCCTCCTGCCGTTCCCGCCACCTCTCCTGCTGCTGCCGTTCCCGCCACCTCTCCTGCTGCTGTTCCTGCCACCGCTCCTGCTGGTGTTCCTGGTGTGGTGGGTGAGACGGTGGCCGGTTCGGGGCGGGGTGTGGTGCCGGTGGCGCCGGTGAAGTTGTGGATTTGTCCTAATGATGATCTGGCGCCTGCTTTGGCGGATTTGCTGGCTGCGCACTGGCTGGATGAGCAGGAGCGTCAGACGTGTGGGCGGTTCTTGTTCGAGCGTGATCGTCGGCAGTATCTGGTGGCGCATACGCTGGTACGGCGGGCGTTGGCGTTGGAGGCCGGGCTTGCCGAGACGGACCTGGTCATCTGGCGTTCCTCGCGGGGGCGTCCGTTTTTGCGGCCTTCGCCGGGCGGGCTGCCGCGCGGTGGTGCGCATCTGGACTTCAATCTTTCCCATGCGGGTGGCTACAACCTGCTGGGTATTGTGCGCCGGCACCGTATCGGGGTGGATGTGGAGCGTCTGGACCGTGATGAGCAGGCGCTGGCGACCATTACGCAGACCTTCGCGCGCGCGGAGCGGGAGTGGGTGGCGGGTGCGCCGCCGGGCCGGTTGCGTGAGCGGCGGGTGCTGCGGCTGTGGACGCTGAAGGAGGCCTATGCCAAGGCGCGGGGGCTGGGTCTGGGGCTGCCTTTCGATGAGTTCTGTTTCACGTTGGACGACGAGCGTGGGGTGCGGGCGTTTTGCCCGCCGGCTGATGACCGGGGTGGCCGCTGGCGGTTTGTGGAGCTGGAGCCGGTGCCCGATGTGCTGGCCGCTGTCGCGGTGCCGGCCGATGACCAGCAGGATCCTGTGCTGCATCTGCATTACGGATTTCCCTGGAGCAGGGCGGCCGCCCGCCCTGTGGTGCTGCCCGATCCGGTGGGCGACCCGCCCGCCTGACCCGCACCCGCACCCGCACCCGCACCCGCACCCGCACCCGCCCCCGTCCCCGCCCCCGCCCCTGCCTCCGTCCCCGCCTCCGCCTCTGCCTCCGTCCCCGCCTCCGTCCCTGCCCCTGTCCCCGTCTCTGTCTTGGTACCTGCCTGTGTCCCGGTCGCAGCTGCGACCGGGACACAGGCAGGTGTGGGGCGGGGGGTGGTTACGGTGTGGGGGTGGGGTGGGCCGGCTGGTGTGCGGTGTGGATGTCGTCCATGATCGCGGTGGTCAGGGCGGGGAGGCTGTGGTGGAAGTAGAAGTGGCCGCCGTCCAGGAGGCGCAGGCCCAGGTAGCGTTCGCTGTGGGTTGCCCAGCGGGCCAGGTCGGTGGGGTGGGCGGCGGGGTCGTGGGTGCCGCCGAACACGGATACCGCCACTGTCGCGGGCAGTGGCGGGGCGGGTGCCGGCTGCCAGTTGGCCACCAGGCGCAGGTCGGCGCGGATGACGGGGGCGAAGAATGCCCACAGGCCGTTGTGTTCGAGCACTTTGGGCGGGGTGCCGCCCAGTTGGGCCAGTCGCTGGCGTAGTTCGGCGTCGGATGCTTCGTGCAGCAGGGCTGTGGCGGGGCGGCTGCCCGGGCGGGGGGCGCCGCAGGCGGACAGGCCCAGCCAGAGGGGGGGTGTGCGGCCCTGGGCGAGCAGCCGGCGGGTGAGTTCGTGGGCGATGAGGGCGCCCATGCTGTGGCCGAAGAACGCGAAGGGCTTGGGTGAGGCGTCCAGGCCGGGGCCCAGCCGTGTCAGGAGGTGGCTGACCAGGGCGTCGCCGTCGGTGAGCGGTTCCTCGCCCCACCGGGTGCCGTGGCCGGGCGCGTCGATGGCCGCCACGTCCCAGGTGGCGGGGAAGCGGGCGGCCCAGTGGTGGAACATCATGCTGGAGCCGCCGGCGTGCGGGAACACATACAGGCGCAGCCCGTCGGCGGGCGGGGTGCAACGGGCCGGGTCCATCACGGTGTTGTCCTTCTGCTCGGCTGCCGGGAAATCCCACCCTGCCACCGCCGCACGGCCTGCCGGGCCGGGTATCGCGCCGGCCGCCGGCCCGGCGGGCGGCCGGTCAGCGGCCGGTCAGCGCAATGTCAGCCGCCCCCGCCCCCGCCCGCAGTCGCTCCCGCAGCCGGGCGCCGGGTGAACGGCCGGCCCGGCCGGTGGCCGGTGGCCGGGCGGCACGGTGGCCGTGCGCCGTGGTGGCTGTGTGGCGTGTGGCGTGGTGGCCGTGCGGCCGGGGCTGGTGGTCGGTCAGTGGTGGGCGCTTTGCAGCCGGGTGAGGGTTTCCCACAGCACTGCGGGGGTGGCGAAGGTGTCCAGGGACAGGGCCTCGTCGACGAACCGTACGTCGTAGGCGTTTTCCAGGGAGCCCAGCAGTTCGACCGCGCCGAGGGAGTCCAGGCCGTTGTCACGCAGGTCGGTGTCGGCTGCGAGCGGCTCGTCCTCGTCGAGGAAGGGCAGGTAGCCGCGCAGCAGTTCTTCGAAGTTCTGGTCCCACGCCATGGGTGACCCCACCTTTTCCTCTGGGTTTGTCTGTCGGTCGGTCGTTTGGTCGCCGCACCGGCCGCACCGGCCCGTGTGCCCGCGTGCCGGTTGCCCGTATGCCGGGTGTGCCCGCGTGCCGGTGTGCTGGTGCGCCCGCGTGCTGGTGTGTCCGTATGCCTGCGTCTGCGCGTCTGCGCGTCTGCGCGTCTCGCGTCTGCGTGTCCGCGCGTCTCGCGTCTGTGCGCGTGTGCGTGTGTCTGTTCTGAGCCAAGCCCGGGCGGGGGCGGCGGGGAACCCTGCCGCCACCCCTAACTCTTTCCCTGACTCGTGGGCGGGGGTGGGGGGTTCAGATGTTTGCGGTGGGGTGGGCGAGGGCGGGGGTGGTGGTGTGGCTGGTGGGGCCGCCCAGGGCGAGGTCCATGGGCAGGTCGCCGCGGCCGCTGATGTGGAGTTTGCGGTAGACCTTAGTCAGGTGTTGTTCGACGGTGCTGACGGTGAGGTAGAGCTTCGCGGAGATTTCCCGGTTGGTCAGGCCCTGGGCGGCGAGGGTGGCGACGCGTTGTTCGGAGCTGGAGAGCCGGTGTTCGAGGCGGTCGTCGGTGGTGTCGTGGGGGCGGCCGCGGACGGTGTCGGCGAGCGGGGCGTCGGGCAGGATTTCCTTGCACAGGGTGGTGGCGCCGCATTCGCGGGCCAGGTTCCATGCGGCGCGTACGGTGGCGGTGCCTTTCATCGGGGCGTTGCCCTCGCTTTGGGTGTGCTGGCCGAGGTCGGCCATGGCGCGGGCGGTGGCCAGCCGGTCGCCGGAGCGGTGCAGTTCCTCGACGGCCTGTTCCAGCAGGGTGATGCGCCGGCTGCCTGCGCCGGGTGCGGCGGCCAGGGCCCGTTGGTGCAGGGACAGGCCGCGTACCCAGGGCCGTCGGGCGTCGGGCAGGGCGAGTTGTTGCAGGGCGAGGCGTTCGGCCTGCTGGGGGCGGCCCAGTTCGCGCAGGGCCTGGGCGGCGTCGGTGCGCCAGGGCAGGTAGGCGGGCCGGTCCAGGCGGCGGTGGGCCAGGATGCGGCCCAGTGTCAGGAAGTCGGCGAGGGCGGCCTGGGGCTGGTTGCCGGTGAGGTGGTGCAGGCCGCGGGCGCGCAGGAACGCCAGTCCGTGCAGGCTTTCCAGCAGGCCGGGCGGCAGCGGCCGGTCGCAGTGGCGGGAGGCTTCGGTGTAGTGGCCCATGGCGTCGTGTGCGCGGACCAGGACGGCGGTGGCGGCGTAGGGGAAGGCGCCGCTGTGCCGTTCGGGCAGCAGTGACAGTGCCTTCTCGGCCAGGGTGGCGGCGCCGGCCAGGTCGCCCAGGCGCAGCAGTGCCTGGGCGTGCACGGTGGCGAACACCGCGCTCCAGCCCGGTGCGCCGCGTTCTTCGGCGTCCTGGGCCAGGGCGCGGCTCCAGGGCACGGCCCGTTCGGGGTGTTCCGACCACAGCAGGCAGTGCAGTACCTGGACCAGGCAGCCCAGGGTTGCCTCGGTCAGGGTGGCCGAGCGCAGCAGTCGTTCGGCGGCCGGTGCCCCGGCGTCCAGCATGACGTCCAGGGCCGAGGCGCCTGTCTCCGCGCCTGGGTCGGGGGGCTGGGTGGTGCTGTCCGGTTCGCCCAGCAGGTGCGCGGCGGTGCTCAGCCGGCCCTGCAGCAGCAGTAACTGGGCCAGTGGCTGGGCGTGTTCGCCGGCCGGGGTGCCGGCGTCCAGTGCGGCGAGGGGGCCGGCGAGGCGGCGTTCGGCGGCGGCGGGGTTGACCCGCCAGCTCACCCGGGCCAGCCGCAGGGCGACCGCTTCGCGCTGTTGTGCATCGGCGCATTCGCGGTGGGCCAGTTCCAGCAGCGCCAGTGCCTGGGCGCCGTCGTCGTGGGCCAGCCGGCTTTCGGCGGCCTCGCACAGTACCTCGGTCTCGGCGGCGGTGGCCGTGTGCGGCCGGCTTTCGCAGGCGGCCGCGGCCAGCAGGTGCCGGGCGGCTTCCATGGCGGGGCGGCGGCGGTGCAGCAGGGCGGCTGCCCGGCGGTGCAGCGCGGCCCGCTGGGCGGGCGGGGTGTCGTGCACTACCGCGGCGCGCAGGGCGGGGTGGCGCAGCCGCACCCCCTCGCTCAGGCCCGCCGCGGCCAGCGCGGCGAGCTGCTGGGCCACGGCGGGCCCTGGCAGCGTGAGCAGTTCGGCGATCTGCGCTTCGTCGGCGGCGTCCTGCAGCAGTGCGCAGGCGCGGGCGACGGCCAGGGCGCGGGGCCCGGCCCGGTGCAGGCAGGCGCCGACGGCCTGCGTGAAGGGGCCGTCCACCTCCACCTCCCGCCCGGGGGAGGGCTGTTCTTGCAGCAGGGCCCGCAGCAGCAGCGGATTGCCCCCGCTGGTCTCGTACAGGAAGGCGGCGTCCGCGCCCCGGCCGGCTGCCTCGGCCAGCGCGGCCGCCCGCTGGGGGGTGAGCCGGCCCAGCACGATCCGCCGGAACGCGGGCTGGCGCATCAGTTCGGTGGTGAAGGCGTGCCGGGCCTTTTCGTGGTGCAGGCAGCCGGTGACGACCACCAGGATCCTGGCTGCCCGGGCGTGGCGGGCCAGATACTGCACGAAGCCCAGCGAGGCGTCGTCGGCGTCGTGCACGTCATCGACGCACACCACCACCGGTGCCTGCGCGCTCAGCTCCCGCAGCCGCAGGCAGAACGCCTGCATGTCCTCCATCCGCGGCACCCCCGCCCCCGCACCCGCCCCGGCTGTCGCGCCGCCGCCGCCGTCGCCGTCGGCGGTGTCGTCCTGCACCCCGGCCGGTGCGCAGGGTGTGGGGGGCAGGGTGAGGCGGCGGTCGCCGCCCGCCAGCTGCCGCAGCACGCCCAGCGGCGTCGCGCGTTCGGCGGGCGTGCCCACCGCGCACAGCACCACCGCTCCGGCCGCGCCGGCCCGCTCGATCACCGCGTGCAGCACCGAACTCTTGCCGCACCCGGTGGGCCCCTCCACCAGCACCGTGCGCAACTGGCCCGCGGTGCAGTCCGCGAGAGCGTCGTCCAAGGCCCTGACCGCCGCTGTCGTACCGACCATCGTCATAGTCCCCCCGTCCTGCCCGGTCCACCCCTAACCTCCGCCAGCCTGCGCACGGCGCCTATAAGGGTGGTGGAGTGGCGGCGGAGCAGCCGATCAGGGGGGCGTACGGGCGTACGGCAGCAGACGGGAGCAGAGCCGGGAGCCGAGGGCCGAGGGCCGGGGGGCGGGGGCCGGGGATCGGGTCGGGCCGGGGAGGGTGGTCAGGGTTCGGCGCGCACCAGGCCCGCGTCGCGCAGTTCCTCCACCCAGATGTCCAGATCGGCGCGCGCGTTGGCGGGTGCGGTGTCCCACAGCGCGGCCAGCATGCGGGCGGCGGCGGCCACATCGCCGTCGTGCTGGCGCAGTGCCAGCCACATCGCCGTGCCCACCGGCCCGCACCGGAAGCGGCGGGCCGGGAGAGTCTGGGGCACCACCACGTCCAGGTGCCCGTCCGCGTCGACGCCGATCCTCAGGCCGGGCACCGGTCGAACACGCACACGCACCTCCAGCCCGTGGGCTGCCCACGGCTTTCCCGGCCCTTTTCCCGCCGCCCGTCGCACAATCATCCGGCCGGCACCGGAAAACAAAAAAGGAAGGGCTACCGGCATGCTGCGGCGGCGCGCGTATCGAATCCATCGTGAGGCGCCCAAGCAAGGGGTGGCAACAGGGCAACGCCCCCTACAACAGCGGCCGGGAGCGCCCGCCCGCTAGGGGGGTAGCAGCCGTGTGGCCTGTAGGGTCCCCCCTTTGGCAGCCCGCCGAAGGAATCCGGCCGATTCAATTCCCCAAACCGCCCGGAAATTGGCCGAATGGCGGCCCGGCCACAGGCCCGGAAAACCCGCGAAGAACGCCGGATTGTTTCCGCCCACCCGCATTCCGCCCCCGTCTGCGCCCCCCGGTCCCCGTCTTCGCCCCCGGCCCCGTATCCGGCTCACGCCGCGGGCGCCCGGGGCGGATGCGGGCGGCCGCCCGGGCGCGGCTTTCCGGGAACACCCCGTCCGCGCACGCCGCTCACTCCGCCCGGGCATCCCGCCGGCAGGACCGGGGGCAGAGAGCGGAGAGTGGAGGCGAGGGCGGGGTGCGCGGCCCGGGCGGGGCGGGCTCGAGGAGCGAACCCGGGCCCGGGCGGGTGGCTTTGGTTGACCGGGCGGGCAGCAGTTGGGGCAGCGGTTGGGGCGGCGGCGGTCCCTCAGGTGCGGCAGTCGCAGCCGGGACGGCAACCGCACGCACTCTTCTTCGGCGGCCACAGGCTATGGGCCTGCCCGGCGTCGCGGCCTTCCTCGACCGCGAGAGCGGCGAGAGCGGCCAGGCGGGGGTGGCGATCGGGTCGCCCAGGAGCAGCCGAGGGGGTGTTGAGGACCAGGCCCGCCGGCAGGGCAGCGGACAGGCAGGTGCACAAGCAGGATCTGTCTGCAGGCCGCGACCGTGCGGGCGTAGGCGAGTTCGCGTCCGGCCCCGTGCGGGGCGGCGGACAGCAACGGCATCACGGCCAGGCCCGTGCCGCTGCGGCCCGGTGGACCTCGGCTGCCGGATGCGTGAACAAAGGCCGGGCGGGCCGGGCGTGACACCGGGGGCGCGTGCCCCCGGCCGCGAGTGCGGTGCCGTGGTGCGCCCGCCGCCGGCCCCTGCTCCCGGGGCGCTTGCGTACCGGCCCGGCCGACCGGCCCCGGCCCCGGGCTCGTTCCGGTGCGGGTGCGGGTGCGGGTGCGGGTGCGGGTCAGGGTTGTCTTCGGGGCCATCCGATGTCGTCGTCGTGCGGTCCGTCCTGGGATGGCCCCGGCCGGCCGCCGTCCTCCATGGAGGCAGCACGGCGGGCAGGAACCGAGTGCTTCATCAACGACTCCCGGGCGAGGGCGTGACAGCGCGAGGCGCCGCCGGCTTGGTGCTCGAGATGGTGCCCGGAGTCGTTGGAGGACCGCTTGAGGAATGCCTGACGACGGACCCAGGATCCGCCCGCGGCCCGCGGCGGGCCGCCGGCACGCAGCCGCTGCCCACCGCCGGTGCCGTAGGCTCGCCCCGGGGTGAAGCCCCGCGGGCCCTGCCGCCGCTCCGGCGGCACTCGAGCGCTGCTGCAGCGGGGCGGGCCACGCTCGGCGCGGCAGCCCTCCTCCCGCGCCCGCGCGCATCACGCCCGCAGACGCTGCGGGAGGCGCCCGCGGACGACACGGTTGACGCTGACGGGTGTTGACGCCGACGGAGGGGGAGAGCCGCAAATGACGTCCTTCTCCCTCCCCTTCTCCCTCTCCTGCTTCTGCCGGATGGCCGCGGCGCGGCCCCGCCCGGGGCGCGTTGCCTCGCCCGTGCCGGCTGCGGCCTTTGCCGGGTCGGGAAGCCTGTGGTGAGCGGGCCGGACATCTCGCCGGCCGCGCATCCGGATCCGGATGCGGGCGGTATGCGGCAGGCCTGGTGTCCCGGCGGTGCTGCCTATGCTCCGGAGTCCGTGGTGCTGGGAGTGCGCCGCGGTCTTGATGGCCAGGTGGTGTATCTGGCGGATCCGGTGCCGGCTGCTGCTGTGCTGGACCAGGTGCCGCCCGGTATCGAACCCCGGCGGGTGCTGCGGTTGGCGTCGCACTGCGTCGCCGTATGCGTCAACCGCCGGGGCGGTGAGTGCACTTTGGTGGAGCGGATCGTGGCCGGTGATCCGGCCGGAGGTGCGGGGCCGGTGCCGCGCTGCCACCTGCGCGCCGTGTGCAAGTGGTGGCTGCAGAGCGGGGTTGCTGCCTGCCGCCGCTGCCCGGGGCTGGCCGCCCGTGACCGTGCCGACGACGCCGCGGTCACGGTGAGGGCCGGCCCGGCCGCCGTCCGCCGGCAGCTCGGCGCCCTCTTCCCCCGCACCTGACCCCCCGTCACGCCTGCCCCCCCCCGGCCATGCCTGCCCCCCCCGTCATGCCTGACTGCCGTGATGCCTGCCTCCCGCCCTGCGTGGCCTGCCGCGTGGCCGGCGTGCCGCGGTGCCGGGCCCCGCGCAAGGGTGGGGCGGGGGTTTCAGGCGGCGTGGGCGAGGGCGGGCGTGGTGGGGGTCTGCTGTGTCATCCGGCCGTGCATCCAGGTGACCTGTTGCCCTGTCAGGTGGGGGAGGTCCACCAGGGCGGCGAAGCGGCGGGTGTCCGTCTGCCGTGCTTCCGGCAGCGCGCACACCATCCGTGGCCGGGGCAGGTTGCGGGTGCCCTTCATCCAGCGCAGGTAGCGGGCGGCTTCCTCCAGCAGTGGCTGGGTGCTGTCCAGGGTGAAGGTGGGGACGTGGGCGGTGCGTTGCAGGTAGTCCGCGCTCAGTGCGGCGCTGTCGCAGCGCAGCAGGACGACGTCCACGTCGTCGCGGCTGAGCAGGCTGTCGGTGAAGGCGGTGGCCCGGCTGCTCTCGACGAGCAGGACGGCGGGGCGGATCGGGGTGGCGTTCATGACGTGCTCCTCAGGAACTCGGGACGCGAAGGCGCGGGGGCTGGGGGCGCGGGGGTGGGGGTGGGTCAGGGGCGGGTGAGGTGGTGCAGGCAGTGGGGGTAGGGGGCGGGGGGATGGGCGGGGTGCCAGCCGGCGGGCAGGGGTGCGGTGGCGGGCCACAGGGTGTGGTGGCCGTGGGGGTGGGTGAGGACGTGGAAGGTGGCGGTTTCGTCGGTGAAGGGGTCGTCTGCGGCGGGGTGGTGGTGGATGCGGAGGTTGCCGGCGGCATCGAGGTGGGCGGCGTGGCCGGTGCGCCACATGAGGGTGTGGGGGCGGGGGTGGTGGGGGTCGGGCAGGAAGTGTGCGGCGGTGGCGGCGGGGTGGCCGAGGTAGCCGTGGGCGGTGCCGGCGCCGGTGATGTAGAGGCTGCCGGTGGCGCCCGGGGCCACGGGCTGCAGGTGGGCGTCGAGGATGCGGATGGCGTAGCCGGGGGCGGGGCGCGGGCCGTGGGGGGTGTGTTCGACCAGCAGGCGGCCCTCCGCCCAGCCCCCGCTGACCGTCAGTACGGTGTTCTCGGCTTGGGCCAGTGCGACCAGTGCGCCCAGGGCGTCGTCGGCGCCGCCCAGCACCGCGCGGGCTCCGCACTCGCGCAGCCAGCGCAGCACTTCGTGCGGCACGGCGTGGGTCAGGGCGGCTTCCGGCACGTGCACCCGGGCCCCGGACACCAGCGCGCCCAGCAGGTCCAGTGCGGCGTCCGCGTCGGGGTAGCCGCGCACCAGCCAGGCGGCGTCGGCGGGCTGGGCCAGGGTTGCCGCGGCCACCGGTGCGGCCCCGATGGCCACCGTGCCCTCGCGGCCCGCGGCCAGCACGACCGCATCGCGTGCGAGCAGCGGGGTGATGCGGTCGTGGTCGGTGACGGGCCAGTGGCCGCTCGCGGGCCGTAGTTCGGCGGCCGTGTCCCGCACCAGCCGGGCCGCTCCGGGCACGGCGGGCAGCAGCAGGTCGGCGATGTCGTCGAGCAGCAGGACCACCGGGCGGGGGGCATCGGGCAGTCCCGCGGCGGGGTCGACGGGCAGGCAGGCGGCGCCGGTCTTGGCGGTGGCGAGGGCGGCGACGGCGAAGGCGGTGGGGCAGGACAGGGCGGTCAGGACGGTGGTGCCGGGGCCGGCGTGATGGCTGATGAGGGCGTGGGCCAGCAGGTCGGAGCGGGTGTCGAGGTCGGTGTAGGTGAGATGGGGCAGTGCGGGGGCGTGCGGGGCGCGCGCCACCTGGGCGGCGAACAGCTGCGGCACGGTGTGCGCGGGCAGGGGGGCGGGGCCGGCCTGCCAGCCGCCGCCGGCCGGCTGGTGCTGCCCGGCCAGCGGCAGCCGGCTCACCGCCGTGCCCGGCGCGCGTACGGCCGCTTCGAGCAATGCGGTGAGCTGTCCGGTCAGGGCGGCGGCGGCGCTCTCGCCGGTGGTGTCGTGGCAGTAGGTGGTGCTCAGGGTGATGCCGGCGGGCCGGCCGTCGGGCGTGTGGCGCTCGCTCAGCGCCCAGGCCACATCGGCGGCGGGCTGGGGCAGTTGCGCCGGCTCGGGCCGGATGCTGAGGCCGGCGGCCTCGAACACGCCGCAGGTGTCGGGCAGCAGCGTCAGGGCGAAGCCGCCGGGGCGGGCCAGCGGCGCGTCGGGGGTGCGGTAGGCGGCGAGGTCGGCGGCGCGCACCCGGTGCAGCAGCCCGGCGAAGGAGGGATCGCCGCCGGCATCCACGGTCAGGGCCAGCGTGCGGGCGTGCGCGCCGACGGCCTGCTGCAGGGCGGGAGTGTGACGGGCCGCGGCGGGCGCGGCGACGGTGAGGGGGCCGGCGGCGCCCAGCCGGGTCAGCAGGGCGGCCAGGGCGGCGTGCACCACCATGAACACGCTGGCGCCGTGCTCGGCGGCGCAGCGGGCCACCTGCTGGTGCAGGCCGGCGTCCCAGTCCCGCTCCATGCGGCCCGCACTGCCGCGCCCGGCCGGCGGCAGCGGCGGCCGGCCGGGCAGCGGGGTGGGCGCCAGGTCACCGCACAGCGCCCGGGGCGCGGGCTCCGCGGCATTCTCGGCCGGGTGAGGGGCGGCGCCGGCGGCGTGGACGGCGTAGCAGCGGGCGAGGCCGGCGGCCAGCGGCAGCAGTGACCACGCGTCCACGGCATCGGCGGGCAGGGCCAGTTCGAGCAGGTGGTCATCGGCGGCCGACGCCCGCAGCCGGGTACCCGCCGCGCCCAGCCGGGAGTGGCGCAGCGCCGGATGCCGGCGGCCCAGGTCGGCCAGGGCCAGGTGCAGAGCGCCGGTGTCCAGGGGGCCGCGCAGCCGCAGCGCCAGCAGCGCGCTGTCGCTGTCCGCGGCGCCGGGACCGGTGCGCGCGGCCGGCACATCCCCGGCCAGCACGGCGAACGCGGCGGGCGTGGGCGCCTGGCGCAGGGCGACGGCGTCCAGCTCGGTGCCGAGCACCTGCCGGACGCGGGCCAGCAGCCGGGCACCGTCCAGCAGATCACCGCCCAGGCCAAAGAAGTCACCGTCCGCCGCCACCTCGCGCCGCGGCAGACCGAGCACCTCGGCGAACAGGCCGCAGACGATCTCCTGCAGGGGAGTGCCGGGCACAGCGCCGGGCCGGGTACGGGTGTCGGGTGCGACGAGACCGGTGAGAGACATCGACGGGCTCCTTACGGCAACAGCTCCAACGTGGCAAAACCTTGCCAAGATGTTGGCAACACCTGTCGGAGGATCGGTGTCGGACCGCTGGAGCCGCACTGGAACCGCAGGCCGGCGGACCCCGCCGCGCAGCGCCCGCACCCGGCAGCAGGACAACCCGCGGCAACAGCCCCTGCTTTCCCTCGCCGAGAACCCCTGCGAAGCAGCCGCTCTCCGCACCCCGGCCGACAGGCCCGGCGTCGGACGGAAGCGGAAGCGGAAGGGGAGGGGGAGGGGGAGGGGGAGGGGGAGGGGGAGGGGGGGAGGAAGGGGAGGGGGTGCTGCCGAGGCGG
>NZ_JBMNDS010000076.1:0-51038 GCF_052543295.1 Streptomyces sp. SAS_270 | reverse complement strand
GCGCGATCGCCATCCAGTACACCTGCACCGGCGGCCTCAACCAGCAGTGGCGGCTCCAGGACGTCGGTGCCGGTTCCGCAAGGCCACTGGACGAGCCGGGCGCCGCCGGCGGTGGACGCGTTCGCCACGTCCAGACACTTGCCGCTGTGCCGGGCCACCAGCCGGTAGTAGCCGTTGCCCTGGTCCTCGAACATCCACTGCTGGTTGGTGCCGGTGGTGCAGTGGTACTGGTTCACGAAGGCACCGTCGGCCGTGGAGGCGCCCGCGACGTCCAGGCACTTGCCGCTGTGCTGCGCGAGGACGCGCACGTAGCCGCCACCGACGTCCTGGAGCCGCCACTGCTGGTTGAGGCCGCCGGTGCAGGTGTACTGGATGGCGATCGCGCCGTCGGCGGCCGAGTTGTCGGAGACGTCGAGGCACTTGCCGCTGTGCCGGGCGACCAGGTTGTTGTAGGGACCGCCGCCCACGCCGGTGATCGTGCCGGCGTCGGTGTCGATGGCGATCTGCGGGTACCACGGCAGGTCCATCGTGGTCTTGGTGGGGAAGGTCAGGGGGAGCCAAACGTACTGGGAGTCGTTGACCGTGCCGCCCATGGAGTTGCCCCAGCGGTCGCCCATGTACAGGTACGAGGTGCCCTGAGTGCCCTGGACGGGCAGCACGAACGTGGTCTGTGATCCGTAGGCGGTGTCGTCACCGACGTCGGTCATGGCGGTCCAGGGACCCGTGATGCTCGTGGCGGTCGCGTACCTCTGCTGGTTGGGCTTCCAGCCGCTGTTGGCGGAGGTGAGCATGAAGTAGACGCCGTTGCGCTTGAACAGCGCGGGAGCCTCGCGGAACGTGCCCGGCCAGGGGTTGGCGGCCAGGCTGTCGTAGGAGGTGTAGTCGGCGCTCAGTCTGAAGATCTGCAGGTCGGCGTTGTTGTTGGCGGAGGTGATCTGATAGGCGGTGCCGTCGTCGTCCTTGAACAGCGTCATGTCGCGGGACGTGGTGCCGGTGGGCGGCCGGAAGCTGCCCTTGTAGGTGTAGGCGCCGTCGACGGTGTCGGACACGGCGACGGCGGCGCGGGCCTGGGTGTAGTCGGTGCCGTTCTCCTTGTGCATCCACATCACGTACTTGCCGGTCGTGCTGTTGTAGATGACCTTGGGGCGCTCGATGTTGGCGACCGCCAGCTCGGGATCGCTGCTCTGCGTCAGGACGTTGTTGCGGAACTCCCAGGTCCTGAGGTCGGTCGAGCGGTAGATCGAGACGGCTTTGAAGGTGTTGTCGGGGTTGCGGTTCTCGCCGAACCAGTAGTAGTAGGAGCCGACCTCGATCACTCCGCCACCGTGGGCCTGCACTACGGCGCCGGTGGTGTCGGTGAACTGGGTGGCGTTGGTCACGGTGACCGGGGCAGCCTGAGCGGGTGATCCGGTGACCAGGAGGGCGAACACGCTCATCGTGGCGGCCAGTATGAGCGTGACGGTGCGTCGGAGCATCGGGTTCCTCAACGACGATTTTGAGTTGCTTGTTTGGTTGTGTGCGGTCCCGTTGCCGGACGTTAGGAGCGGAACACGCTCCCGTCAAGAGCTACAACTCCGATGTTCGTGAATCCCTGTTACGGGTTGCTCAAGCGGACCGCTACCTCCAGTAAAGTTCCTCCAACCACTAGACGAAGTCTGGAAGTGGGGTCCTTAATACATTCAGCGTCATCCGGCGCGGCGTCAGTCTCTCGTGTGGTTCCCCGGCGCCCTCGACATTCATCGGATGACTCACTCCATCTGTTCGGTCTGAATGCTGAGCCGCAGCACGGTCCGAACTGTCCTGTGGACAGTCAGGAGAGAACCCCTTGTCAGAATCGCTCACTCGACGAAGAGTGCTCATGGGTATGGCGGCCATGACCGTTGCCACCGTCGTCACCCCGACCCTCGCCGCCTCCGCGCATGCCGCCACCTCCGCCTCCCAGTCGCTGCCCCTGGTACCGCTGCGCATCCCCAAGACAGACATGGGTGTCGAGCAGCAGCCCGACGACAAGGTCCAGTGGCTTCAGGACGCCAAGCTGGGCATGTTCATCCACTGGGGTGTCTTCTCAGGGCCGGCCAAGGGCGAGTGGTGGATGCGCAACGCACCCATCACCCCGGCCGATTACCAGAAGTACGTCACCGACGCGACGAGTAGCCAGTTCACCGCGGACGCCTACGACCCCACCGCCTGGGCGCAGTTGGCCAAGGATTTCGGGGCCAGGTACACCGTGCTGACGACCCGCCACCACGATGGCTTCGCCCTGTGGCCGTTGAACCACCCCCACAGCTGGAGCTCCGGGCAGGCGCCCCTCAGCCGCGACTTCGTCAAGGACTACGTCGCGGCCACCCGGGCGGCAGGGCTGAAGGTAGGTCTCTACTACTCGCCCATCGACTGGCGCTACCCCGGTTACTACGACGTGTACGGCACCAACTGCGCGACCAACCCGTGGGGTTACACCACCGACCCCGCGCACAAGGAGAACGCGCGGATCATGAAGACCGAGGTGTACGAGTCCATCAAGGAACTCGTCACCCAGTACGGCGTCATCGACGACCTGTGGTGGGACGGCGGCTGGATCGCGGAGCAGGGCAGCGACGCCGACGCCGCCTTCTTCTGGGAGCCCGGCCAGTTGCGGGACACCGCCAACCAGTGGCCGGTGGACGCCACTTACGGCGAGACCGACAGCAGCGGCAAGCCGCTGGGCCTGATGGGCATGGTGCGCGCGCACCAGCCCAACATCGTCGCCACCTCGCGCTCCGGCTGGATGGGCGACTACGCCAGCGAGGAGGGCCCCTCCGTGCCGAGCGGGGCCATCCGTACCGGCAAGGTCACCGAGAAGGTCTTCACCGTCGGCACCACCTGGGGCTACAACTCCGACGGCAAGGTCATGAGTTACAGCACCGCCATGAACCTCCTGGTCAACTGCTGGATCCGGAACATGACGGCCATGGTCAACATCGGCCCGGACCGGCACGGCACCGTGCCCGCCGGCCAGGCGAGCCTGCTGCGCCAGATCGGCTCCTTCATGACCACCTACGGCCAGGCGATCTACGCCACCCGCGGCGGCCCGTGGAACCCGCTGGACGGCCAGTACGGCTACACCTACAAGGACAGCACCTTCTACGTCCACCTGCTGCCCGGCTACAGCGGCACCAGCTTCACCGCCCAGCCGATCGGGGACGCTCAGGTCACCCGCGTGTTCGACGTCGCGGCCGGCACCGACCTGCCGTACACCGTCGGCTCGGACGGCACGGTGACGATCACCGGCATCAACCGCACCCGCAACCCAGAAGACAGCATCGTCGGTGTCACCCTGGACCGGACCGTGCAGCCGGCCGACATCGGCGCGGGCCACACTGTGACGGCGAGCAGCCAGGAGTCCTCCCAGGGCAACACCGCGGCGAAGGCGGTCGACGGCTCCACCGCGACGCGCTGGTGCGCCAACAACGCGAACACCGGGGCCTGGCTGACAGTGGACCTGGGGTCGGCCAAAGCGGTCACCGGCGCACGGATCGCCTGGGAGTTCGACGCCACGAACTACAAGTACAAGATCGAAGGCTCCACGGACAACGCCACCTGGACCATGCTGGCCGACCGCACCGGCACCACCAGCACCAGCCAGGTGCAGGCCGTCCTGTTCAGTGCCCAGGTGCGCTATGTGCGTGTGACAGTGACCGGACTGCCCACAGGCGTCTGGGCCTCCGTCCGCAACCTGGAAATCTACGACCGCCCCTTCTCCGCCGACCTCGGTACCTACCGGCTGGTGAACCACAAGAGCGGCAAGGTGCTCGACGTCAGCGGAGGCTCCACCGCCGACGGCGGCTCCCTCATCCAGTGGCCACAGAACACCGGCACCAACCAGCAGTGGAAACTGTTGCCGAACAGCGACGGCTCCTACCGGCTGGCCAACGTCAAGAGCGGCAAGGTTATGGACAGCCCGGGCGGCTCCGCCCAGGGCGCCGCCCTGGACCAGTGGACCGACACCGCCAGCCGCAACCAGTGGTGGCAGCTGGTGCCCGCCTCCACCGGCTACTACCGGATCGTCAACGTTGGCAACGGCTGGTGCGCCGACGTCAAGGACGCCTCCACCGCGGACGGCGCCTCGATCATCCAGTGGCCCAGCGCGGGCGGAACCAACCAGGAATGGCAGCTCGTGGCCCTCTAGTGGCTTGAGACAGGGCCGTGGACGCACCAAGCGCCTTCACATACCTGGGCAGCACCCCCTGGCTCGGCCTTCCGGCCCCGTGTGGATCTGCGTCACCTTGTTCGCGATCGGCGGTAGCGCCCTGGCCTGGTTCCGGCACGGCCGTGCGCTCTACGCCGTAGGCGGCAACAGCGAGGCCGCGCGGACTGCTGGCATCCGCGTCGACCCGGCTGGTGTGGGTCGTCCTCATCCTGGGAGGCGTGCTCGCCGCCTTCGCCGCCATCCTCTTCACCGGCCACTACGGTTCCATCTCCGCCGACCAGGGCAGCGGCTGGATCTTCCAGGTCTTCGCCGCCACCGTGATCGGCGGGGTCAGCCTCAACGGCAGCCGCGGCACGCTCTTCGGTGCCCTTGAGGGCCCGTCCCCGGCCCCGTGACACCGGCCCGGATTGGCCGGCTCGCCGGGGAGGGCTCCATCGGCGTTCGCGAGTGGTCCTTTTCCAACTCGGCGTGCCGGTAGGGCAGTTTCTCCGCTGGAGTCATGAAGCCCCGACAGATGGGTGTTCGGCCAAGAGGACCGTCTGGGCATTACCGGTCCGCGACGTCGAGCGGCTGTCCGGCGGCCGGTCCGGCAGGGGAGCCAGGGCCGGTGCACCGAGCCCGCCCCCACGGCACGAGCTGGACCACACCGAACGCCACCTCGACAACGAAAAACAGCCATAGCCAGCGCGGGGCGCCGTGGGCCAGCGCGTACGCCTGCCATGTGGCGAACAGCGTGCGCGCGACGCCGTCGAACAGTCCATGCACCGGCAGCGGTTTGACGATCCGCAGGAGCGCCCAGACGACCACCACCGAACCCATCAGGTTCGCGTAAAGGATCTCCATCGGGTCGAGGGCGGGCAGCGCGTCCAGCCCGAGCGCGTCACCGAGCTTCGACAGCACTTCGTGCACCAACGTGTACGTCCACGGCGTGGCGAATCCGGCTGTGACCACGAGGTCGTACCAGGCACTCGTGCGTACGGCGCGCAGATACGCGGGATGGGAAGGGGCGGAAAGACGGATCACGGCGAGGCTCCTGCTGGTCTCCTGCATGGACGCCACGACGGTAAACAGTGGAGTAATGTCCAAGGTCAAGTCCGCAGTTCGGGGGAGAGCCGTGCGTATCGGGGAGCTGGCCGCACAAGCGGGACTGACCAGGGACACCATCCGTTTCTACGAGAAGATCGGCCTCGTCACAGGTCAACGGCTCGCCAACGGATATCGCGACTTCCCGCCGGAGACAGTGCCCTGGCTGCTGTATGTCCGCACCGCACAGACCCTCGGCTTCACGCTGGCCGAGATCGCGCAGACCGGCGAGGAACTGCGCGACGCACCCGACACTGCTGAGGCGTTGTCCGCGCTTTTCGAGGAGAAGATCAAGATCATCGATGCGCGCATGACGCAACTTGCCGCTCTGCGCGCCGAACTCGATGCACGCACCGGCACCGGATGCCCGCTGCGGCCGGCCGGCCGGGCCGGCTGAGTATGGGCGAGCGGGCCACGACCGCCCGCCAGCCCGAGCCGCCCTCCCGTGCGCTGCATCCTCTTGCCGCCGGGCGGCCGAGGCCGACGTGGCGGGAGAGGGAGCATGGGCTCCGGATGGTTCGCTCGGCGCCGGTGCGGGTGCGCTGGGTTGGGGTGTCGCGGATCCGGCCCCCTGCTGGCTGGGTTGCGGGGTGGGGCGGTTGGTCGGTGTGCTGGGCGCGGAGGTCTGGGGGGTGGGCGCAAGGGTGTCGAGTCCTCGCAGTGGCTCGGCCGCCACCGGTGGGTAGTCGGAGAGGACCGTGTCCTGGCTGGCCGGCTGCCGTCGGCTCCACCGCCGTTACGAGCGCAAGGCCGAGCACTTCCTCGCCTTCGTCGGCACAGCGGCACTGCGCATCTGCTTCCGTCGGCTGACTACCTGAATCCGGCAACGTGGGCAGGGAGGTCATCCCGATGCGTCAGAGACCTGACAGATGGTTGGAAAGCCAGTCGACATGCCTGTCGCGCGTCTGATCGCGTTCCTCGGACGTAGTGAGGAAGACGTCGGCTCCGCCGTCGTAGGGGTGGTGGATGCGACGCATCTGAGTGTCGGTGACGGGGACTCCCGCCACCTTGTCGTCAGCGATGTCACGAAGTAGCTCGTCAAGGCGGCCGTGTCGCCAGGGTCGGCGGGCGACGAAGAGGTGGCAGTAGGTGCGGAACTCTGGGGCAGGATCGTCCTCCACCAGCAGGCTCTGCCAGTGGCCAGCATCAGTCTGGAACGGCGGAACCTCGGTTTCCGCCGCCCAGACCGGTGTGATCACGTACACGTCCCCACCAGCGAACAACTCATCAAGAACCGTGTTGTACTGCTCCAGGACGACGGCGTACTCGCTCTCGTCCTGTGCGTATCGCTTCGACTCGGGCAGGCTGTGGAAGCGCACCCAGAGATTTCGGTACGGGTCGCGGAGCTTTTACCCAACCGGAGGACAGTGGGGCCAATGCTGCTGCCACAGCTCCGTCAAAGCCGCCGATACGCCTCCAGACATCTGCCGCACTCGTCCTCTCGCACAGTGGCCCCTACCGGCGACCATGATGCCCGGCGCCCATCCACCAAGAGAAACTTGCACTGGAACGGCTGTGCAGCGGTGTTGTAGCGGTCTTCGAACGCTCGGATCCGCTCCCCGACCTGGGCAAGGTCGGGGAAGTCGTTGGGCGAGACGGCCTTGCGCTGGACGACGGAGAGGTAGATCTCCACCTGGTTCACCGGCGTGAAGCGCGATGGCCGTCCTGAGCGTTTGTGGTCGGCCAGGGCCGGCAGCCGGCCCACGTCGAACCGGTCACGCCAAGTCCGCACGGTGTCCACGTGCAGACGGGCCTCGACAGCTATCCGGGCGTTGCTGCGGCCGCGCGCCGCCAACAGCACGTCCGTGGCGCGTTACTGGGCCTGATGGGGAGTTTTGTGGCCGTAGGCCATCTTCTTCAGACGGTGGCGCTCCGTGACAGTCAGCACCACGGGCACGGCGAGGCGCACACTCATGGAAGGCGGGCCGCCGATCCTTCCGGGGTAGACACGGGCAGGTGAGGCCGCGCCATGCCGCGGCGGGCCGGCGCCTTGGCAGGCCTTCGATGCGCGTATCGCGGTGGGCCCTCGATGACTTCGTCGTGGGCGCTGTCGCTTCGCGTCCCGGTTCAGCGCAGTGTCACGGCGAACTCGCAGTCCGGCCCGGCTCCCCTGCTCGCAGGATTTGGGATCAACACGCTGCGCACACCCCCGGACGGCTGGCGTTGTTGCTCTGAAGCCCAGGCGAACAGGGCCTCGATGGCAATCTCGACCTGGGTCCCGCTGCCCCACCGTCCGGGCCCCTCCTGGCGGACGAATGCCTCTTGGTGCGCGGACTCGGTGCGGAGCGTGAGGTCGGGGAACCTCGCCGCGATCTCGTCCGCCTGGTCGTCAGGAACGGGCCAGCAACACTCGACCGGACCGTCGCTGTCCCCGCTCACCTCCCCGTGGTAAATCGTGAACGGCGCGCCGGCGATCCCTTCGATGCGTGAGACGCCACCGCCCCGCAACCGGTGGATGAACAGCTCCCGGATCACCTGTTCCAGTTGGTCCTGGTGCACTCTGCGGATCAGGCTGAGCAGGCTGCGCTCTGGGATGTCGCGGACGCCGACCTCGTACATGGCGGACTTCTTTCCCTGAAGGCGGTCAACGAGGTGGCCGATCAGTACTCGCTGGGCGGCGTGCTCAGCTTCGGCCGCAGCCCAGTAGGTGCGGATCTCCTCCGCGGCCGTCGCCGGCTCCAGGGCCAGGATGTCCCTGATCTGGGCCAGCGGGACGCCGAGCCGGCGCAGCGAGGCCACCAGGCGGGCCTGCTCCAGTTGCGTGGCCGCATAACGGCGGTAGCCGGTATGCGGGTCGACGTGGGCAGGCAGCAGCAGCCCGAGTTCGTCGTAAAGGCGCAGCGCCTTGGGCGACAGACGTGACAGCCGCGAGAACTCACCGATGCTGACCAAGCTCATGGACGGCTCCCTCGTTCCGGGCGCGGCGCCCGGTCACAACCACTGTGCGGCTTCCCCAAAGGTGAAGGTCAACAGCACGCCGGTCGAGACAGCGGGGCCACATTCAACCCCCGAAGGACCTCCGGAGCCGACCACTTGGCGCACGATCAGACATGGATGTTCCTCAGGCCCCGAGTCGCCGCGGGCAGGCCCCTTTCCTCGGAGGGTGCGGGCCGGCGCGAACTCAGGGCTGATGCCGCACGAAGCAGGCGTAAGCGAACCTCTCGCCCGCGCGTGGCGCCCGGGTCCAGGATCGGGTGGTGAAGGTGGGGAGCTTGCCTTGGGTCAGCGCGAAGCGGGGGAGCGTGTCAGCGTTCACGCAATTCCGCACGATCCGCATGATCACGGTCACGGAATTCCCCACCCGCGCGGTCACGGTTCCCATGGGGACGGCGGTCGCGGATGGCGGCTTGTGCTGCGCGGAATACCAAGATCGCCGTCCCGGTTGCTCCTCCCGTACGGCCGGCACCGGAAAGGGCCGTGACCATGAGGGGAGCATCGGATGCGGGCAGTCGGGTTCCGGATCAACGGAGGCGTCGAGGTGCTGGAGGAGTTGGAGCGGCCCGAGCCGGTGCCGGCTCCTGGCCAGGTCGCTGTGCGGGTGGCCTTCGCGGGCGTCAATTTCGCCGAGATCCAGCACCGCCGGGGCGAGTTCGGCGCCCCGGACGGACCAGGAGGAGTGGACATCCCCGGCCTGGAAGTCGCGGGGGTGGTCGTCGCGCTCGGTGCGGGGGCGAGCGGGCTGGAGATCGGCGAGCCGGTTGCGGCATACCTGCCGGCCTTCGGCGGCTACGCCGAGGTGGTGGCAACGGACATCCGGTTCGTCAGGTCCCTGCGCACCGAAGCGGGAGAGGCCGACCTGGCCCAGGCGGCGGGGCTGCCCTGCGTCTATCCGACGGCCTTTGGGATCCTCAAGGACGCCGGACGGCTGCGGGCGGGGGAAGACGTGCTGATTCACTCCGCGGTGGGGGGTGTGGGCTCCGCGGCTGCACAGCTGGCCCGGCAGTTGGGCGCCGGCCGGGTGTACGGCACGGTCGGCTCGGCGGAGAAGATTCCGTACGCCGCCGAGCTCGGTTACGACGAAGTGTTCCTGCGCGACGGCTTCGCGGAGCAGCTGGCCGAGGTGACCGGTGGCCGGGGCGTGGACGTGGTGCTCGACCCCGTCGGCGGGCCGATCCGGGAACAGAGTCTGACCCTGCTGGCGCCGTTCGGCCGCGTGGTGGCTTATGGAGACCTCGGTCGGCACGAGCAATGGACGGCCTCGGTATGGGACTTGTGGAAGGGCAACCGGACCATCGCCGGGTTCAACATCGGCGACCTCGCCCGTCGGGCTCCCGAGCGGATCGGTGAGTATCTCGCCGAAGCCCTCCGACTGCTCGCGGCCGGGCGGATTCGGTCCGGGGTGACGCAGACCCTGCCTCTGGCCGAGGCGGCGAAGGCACACCAGCTCCTGGAGACGGGCTCAGGCCAAGGCAAGATCCTTCTCTCGATCACCTGATGCGATGTCAACTTGTCGGCCAAGTCTGCGCAGGGCAGCAGGTGGGAAATTGCGTGATCACAGACCTGGGGAAATACGTGGGGCTGAGCGCATGACGGTGCAGACGGCCGACGGTTGCGTGTGGCACCGGCGGGGAGTCCGTGGCCCCACAGCCTGCGAGAAGGCGCCTGTCTGAGAACCAGCTCAGTCATCTGAGCTCGTGGCGACTGCACGTCCCACCGCGGCACCCGGACAGCGAATGCCCCCACTGGCGATGAAATCCGCGTCAGCCCCGCCCAGGTCGGCACTGCCAACGAACACTGGCCCGCACACGGACGGCGAGCAGTCATCTTCGGCCCCCAGTCAGGCAGTTGACGTCTGCCACCGGCCTACGACCAACCCGCCTCGCCGTCGACTCACACCACCGCCGGATTCAACGAACTACCGGTAGCGGCACGGACCCAGGCCAGCCCTGAAGGCACTCGCCGGAATCGGTCCGCGTCACGGCTGAAGACAGGCGCACGTGCAAGCTCACGCCGACCGCCTCGGATCAGGTCCGAAGGGTGACGCCGTATCGAGTCTTCATCCGGTGCAGCTCCCACAGCGACACGGCGGTCACCGACAGTGGCCCGCCGAGCAGGGAGCAGAACTGGACGACCGGCGGGCCGTGCGGCAGACCGCCGTCGATCGCGTTGAAGATCCCGATGACCCACACCAGCACCGTGGTGACCACCGGCGGCAGCATCGGGTGGACGTGGGCGGTGTTGAAGGCGGTGCGGGCCGAGTACAGCGACGCCAGGGCGAAGAAGGGAATGCCCCAGAAGATCACGGCCATCGCCGCCGCGGCCTTCACACAGTTCAGCCAGTTCAAGTCGTCGGTCTTCTCCAACGGGCTCAAGGCAAGCACGTACAGGACCGAGGCGATGGCGAGCAGCGTCAGCACATACCAGCCGACCGCCTTCAGCGGGGCGCGCAACCGGGAGCGCAGATGCGGCCGCAGATGCGGGGGCGCGTAGTAGATGAAACCCAGAATGACCAGGGGCCCGGCGACCATCAGCAGGAACGGGGCAATGAACATGTTGGCGGCGCTGCCGTACGCCGCGTCCGACAAGTCGTCCGGGTTCACGCTGTAGGCCAGGACCAGGGCGATGGCAGCGGCGGCGCCGAGCACAGTGCGAGCCAGCTGGACGCGGTCGACGGTGCGGTCCACGATCCGGCCGTCGCCCTCGTTCGCGAACAGCCTGGTGGCGACGCGGTGTGCGGAGCGCAGGATGACGAGGGCGATCGAGAAAGGAGAGAGGTACCACAGGCAGCCGCGAGGGCGCCGGGCGGCAGGGCTCGGCGTGGGCTGCGGGCCATAGGGGTACGGGTTCGGGTACGGGCCTGGGTTCGGTGGCGGAGGGCCGTAGGGGTTGCCCTGCGGTGGACCGTACGGCGCGCCCCAGCCTGGGCCTCCCGGTCCGTTGCCGCCAGCCTGCCCGGGGCCCGGCCCCCATCCCCCCGTAGCCATACCTTCTCCCAACTTTCGACTCGGCTGCTCGCCGTGTCGCCTCGTGACCTCGTGGCAGTGTAGTGACTGATCATCCGATGCATGACAGGTCGCGTTGAGAATGCTCTGCTCGCCGCGGGCGCACTCTCCGGCCTTTCACGAAATCTCCGCCGGACCGGCGCAGTGGACCGCATCACGACCAAGGGCCGGGGGGAATACGCCCGGCGGCAGGCGCCCGTGTGGCGAGCTGCCATCCGACGATCATCCGGGAGTACACGTCCAGGACGAATGCGACGTAGGCCCAGGCCGACCAGGTGCGGATGTTAGCCGCGGGCTTCTTCCAGCAGACCTGCCGCATGTGCGGTCCGCTGGTACAACACGTAGCGCCCGTCTCTGACCTTGGTGACGAGACGTGCGCGGTGCAGTGCGCTGAGGTGGTAGGAGACGGTGCCCGGGGTGCATCCGATCCGGGCGGCGAGTTCCGCGGTGAACCGGGCGGTTTCGAGCTCCGCCAGCAGGTCCGCTCGGGCGTTGCCGACCACTTGCGCGATCCCTCCGGACCTGCGATCCCGGCCGGCTCCGATCCGCTGTGCGGGGTAGTAGAGGACGAACTGCCCGGGGGTGTCGACCTGGATGATGACGTCGGGCCAGTTGAGCACGCCGGGGGCAAGGACCAGGTCCCGGCCGGTGACATCGGTTTCGCCGGCCCACGACTTGGCGACGGTCCGCGTCGCCTGCCCAGGCCATCTCGGGGTGGAGCGCTTCGAGCGCCCGGCCGACGCCATGGGTGGCGATGGCCGTCGCGCGGTGGGCGATGTCCTGATCGATGATCGAGCGCGCAGTTCGGGCCGGCCCTCGGCTAGGGCATCCCGCCAGAACCGGGCGAGACCGTTGGCGAGATGTCGCGGCATCCGCCCCGACTCCGCGATCCGGCGGGTCGTGGCCAACAGCGGCCTGTTCCAGTGAGTCCGGGTGTAGGTGGTTCCGACGCGGCTTGGTCATCGCAAAATCCCTCAGGACAGGTGTTGCAACGACCTATGGAACCCAAGTTCCTAAACGGGGCCACCACTGATGCGTGAAGCCAATCGGCGGGGAGTGCGACTCGCTGGAAGGGCAGCTGGACCACGCCGACGCTTGCCCGGACGAGGCGCCTGCGCGGCGTCGGCGGCGACTTCACAACGGGAGGTTCTCGATGAACTCAATCCCCCTCGTTCACGAGGGGGAGGAAGTCAACTCGTACTCGAAGGCTCAGGCCCCAACGCTGATTCGCCGAGGCGTGAATGCGTGTGACCGGGTGCGATGGGTCAGTTCGGGTTGTCGTCGCCGGCCGCGCAGGAACAGGCGCTGCCCTCCATCAGGGGAACGGGTGAGAGCGGACCCGCTCATACAGCCCGGCGTGGATGCGGGCCAGGGTGCCGCTCGCCCGCCACCTCCAGGCGTCCGTCGGCGCAACCTCCTGTCGGTTCGGCAGTCTTACTTCCCGGGGTGCACATGACGACGGAACATCAGGTTGCCTTCTTCCTGAGGGAGTTGGAGACGGGCGATACCTGGCGACGGGCAGCAGCGGCGAAGGGGCTCGGCAAACTCGGCGACACCGAACACGCCGCAGTGCTCGTCCGGGCAGCCGCCGACCCCGCGCCCGAGGTGCGGGAAGGCGCGGCGGTGGGGCTGGGCAGGCTGGGGGTCTTGGCGGCCGGGGCGCAGACCCTGCCTGCGCTGATGGATGACGACGATCCGTGGGTGCGCAGGCAGGCCTCTCTGGCGTCCATCCGGCTCGGGTTGCGCGATCGCGAGGTCGTGGACGCCTATGGGCGACTGCTCGGCGATCCGGACTACCACCTGCGGATCAACGCCTTGGAGGCGTTGCGGGAGCTGGGCGTACCCGGTGACGTTCCCGCGCTCGTCCGGCTGCTGGGTGATCCGGCATGCGGCGTCTGGGGTCGGGCGCGGGCCATGGTTTTTATGTTCAAGAAGGACCCGGATGTCGAGGCGGAGCTGGTCCGTACGGCCCAGTGGGGGGCGGATGCCGCCCGCGTGCCAGCCCTGTGGATGCTGCCGGACCAGCACGCCGACCGGCTGCTGCCGTCGCTGCTGAGGGTTCTGACCGATGACCCTTCTACCGAGGTGCGCTGCGCTGTGGCTTTTCGACTGTCGCAGGTGGATCGCCCAGAGACGCAGGATGCGCTGTTCGCTGCCCTGGAAACGGATCGGGACCCGGAGATGGCGAGGCAACTGCTGTTCCAGCTCGAGCGATCGGGTGACGAACGGCTGCTGGGTCCGGCCTCGCGCTGGCTGAGCGACGAGCGGGCAGGGCCGTCGGCCGCCGCTGCTCTGGGGTCCGTCGGCGGCAAGGCCGCCACGAGGCTCCTGCGGGCTGTTCTCACCGACCCGACAACAGCCGCCCGCACGCTTGCTGCAGCAGCAAGGGCCTACGGCGATATGGGGAGATGGGACGCCGTGTGGCTGCTGCTGCCCCTTCTGGACCATGCCGCGCCCGAGGTGTACGACGGTGCGCTGCGCGGCCTGGACGCCATGGCGGACACCGGGTTCCGGCCGTGGGAACGCGCGGCGGTCGCCCGGGCGCTGGTGGCCCGTCTCGGCGTCGCCACCACCCTGGTCTGGGTGGCAGAGAGGGTCCTCGTGGGCCTGGCGGAAGCCCTTCCGGGTCTGCGGGAACTGGCGGACCAGACCACCTCCCCCCTTGTCCGGGCCGCCGCGCTGTCGCTCCTGGACCCGCACAATGCGACGGACGCCGGCACCCCGCACGATCTGCCGCTCTTCGTACGGCACTTGGACGACGTGGATACGTCGGTACGCCAGGCCGCCGCAGAGGGGATCGCCCACTGGGTGGAGGAGACGGGCACGCTCCCCCCAGGCGAGGAGCGGCTGCGCGACCGGCTCACCGCCCTGGACTCGGACCCATTCGAGTCCGTACGCCAGGCGGCGGCCGAGGCGCTGCGCGCCCTGGACGGCTGCCGGAACAACTGACGAGGCAGGGGCGACAGCGGCAACACCGGTGACACCCCCACCCTTCAGCTTGGAAGTTCTTGTTCTTCCGGCCTCGAATGTCCTCTGACAGGTGATCTTGACCATGTGCCGGGCGAGTTCGACCGGCCGGGTCTGCGTCGGCGCTGCCGGTTGATTCGGCAGCTCAGTGACCGCATGCCAGAACTGGGGTAGGTATCGGCTGTGGATACCAATGACTCCCGCCTGCCATCTGTCGATCACGCTGCCGAGATCGCTTTCACACGCGGCTGCCAGGCCCTGGACTCGGGGGACGGGGAACGCGCACGCAGCCTTTTCGAGGAAGCGGTCGGCGGTTCCGGCCCGCAGATGCTCTGGCACGTGGCCGAGGCATGCCTGGAAACCGACCAGAGTGCATTCTGGATGAGTCGGGCTGTGGTCTCGGAGAGCGAGCCGGGCGGCATCACGGTAGACCCGGGCGCGCTACGTATCCTGGGGGGCAACGGCGATATGTTTCAACAGCACTGGGAGATCGCCGTCCAGTCGAACGACCCGGCCCGTGCGGTCGCGGCGCTCACCGCCGCAGAACGCCGCCTGGGATGCGTGCTCGAGGACGGCCGTGAGCTCCCGCCGGAGGAGGCCGAGGATGGCTTGGCCGACACCGACCTCTACAGCCCCAACTTCGTCGCCGTCGACGACACGGTCCCCCGCGTGTGGATGGACTGCAAGGGCGGGATGTTTCCCCACATGGCCCGCACCGCGCTGCGCATCGTGGCAGACGAACTATGCAAGGCCGGGGTACGGCACGCACACCTGTACACCCGTCCCGCATCGCACCCCTCAGGCAGCTAGCCCTGTGAGCGCGTACGTTCACCGGGTTGGGCAGGCGCACCTCTACCCCGGCGCGCCCCTGGCAGGATGGCCGACATGTTCGAAGAGAAGTTGCGCGCGCTCTCGCAGATGACGGCCGAGCACATGGCCATGCCATTCCCGCCTGGCTTCCGTGGCCTGGACATCGAGGGCCAGGACATGGTGATGCTCGACGCGGACGCCTACGGCTGCGCGGCGGGCGTCCTCGAGGGCACGCTCACTGAACCGCACCGCGCATGGCTGGCGCGGCTGGTTGCGGTGTTCGGCAAGGTCCTCCCGGCGATCGACGACGAGTACGCGACCAGGTACTACACGCACGTGCGCGACATGGCCGTGCTGGCCGCCGAAGTCGAGAGCCTGCGCGACAAGTAGTGCCTTGACAGGGAACGCTCGGCGGGGGCAGCTGCCGAGACGGTTGGATGTGCGGTGACGTCCGTCCCAACCGCTGGGGGTGTGGTGGCAGAACCTGTTCGCGTGCGCAGGTTGACCGACCAGGAGGGGCAGAAGCTGCGGCAGATAGTGCGTCGGGAAGCACCAGTTCGGTACGGTACCGGCGCGCGATGATGCCGCTGGCCTCGGCGGGCGGGAAACCGTGTGCCGTTAATCGCGAAGCTGGTGCAGGCCGACGAGGACACCGTCCGCGAACCATAGCGGCCACAGCACCAGCCACGACCGTCGGCGGGGCCGGGCGCCGCTGGACGACCAACTCTGCCAGCCGAGAATTCTGCGACTGGACGGGCGTGAACTGCAACGATTCTGGCCGCAGTTCCCTGACTTCCCACACCACCCGGATCGGGTGAAATCCTGGCAGGACTGAGGCGGCGGGCAGCGGGTGGTGGCCGAAACAATTGTGTATGCGCCGCGGGGCAGCGTGCGGTACAACGAGATCATGGAGGAGCAGCGACTGCCGGGTGGCCGGACGGTAGGGGCGGTGCGTATCGGTGATGAGGTCCATCGGCCTGTACAACCCTGGACGCCTGCCGTGCATGCGGTGCTGCGTCATCTGGAGACCGTGGAATTCGATGGCGCGCCCCGGGTGTTGGGGATGGACGGGCAAGGGCGTGAGGTCTTGACCCATCTGGTGGGCGAGACCGTGGGTGAGGATCTTCCCTGGCCTGTGTGGGTGTACTCGGATGCCGCGTTGGTGAGTGTGGGCAGGTGGGCCCGTCGGCTGCACGATGCGACGGAAGCCTTTGTGCCGCCACCGGGCGTGCGTTGGCTTGCCGGGCAGACCTGGCGGCCTGGACTGGTCATCGGGCACCATGACGCCGCACCGTGGAACGCGGTGTGGTCCGCGGGTGAGCTGGTCGGGTTCTTCGACTGGGACACAGCTGGGCCTTCGTCGCGCGAGTTCGATCTGGCGTTCATGGCCTTGACCTGGGTGCCGTTGCATGCCCGCCGGTTGGCCGAGCGGACTGGATTCACCGCGTTCGAGGACCGGCGCCGACGTCTGCACCTGCTGCTCGACGCCTACGGCTACGACGGCGACCGGTCGGCCTTCGGGAACGTGGTGGCCGCACGGGCCCGGACCAACGCCGACGTCATCGACCACCTGGCTGCCGGCGGCGACCCGGTCTACGCCGCGCTGGGACCGGTTGCCGCCGATCTGCGTCAAGCCGCCATCGAGGTCGAGGCGTTGCCCGCACCCTTCTGGTCCCCTGCCGGCGGCTAGGGCGCGGCGGGCGATGATTGCCGCGCACCGGACCACCTCCGGATGATGGCCGACCCCGTCCACCACTGCGGCACACGCCATTGACGAGCGCCTCACCCGGGCGGCGGCCGCTGTGAACACGATCACCGCGCGCCGGGCGAAGAGCGTCTGAGCGGTCCGCGACCTCTCCCACTGGTCGCTCGTGTGGGGCGGCGCCAACGGACTGAGCGGCGGCGGTCGGCTACCCGCGGACGAGGGCGGAGAGGGAACCGCGACCTCGCCGTGGCTGTACAACTCCCTCGCGGACGCTGGTGATGTCGACGGCGACGGAACCGCGGACGTGGTGGCGCCCGCCCATGCGGACGGCACCTGGGGTCTGGCCGTCTACTACGGCCCGTTCGACCGCACGGGCGCCCCCCGCACGCATCGAGTTCCGCGACACCGTGACGAAGGACGCCGGGTACCCCAAGGGGCAGGTGCGGTCACCGTGCTGCGCGGCGGCCCGAACGGTGTCACCACCACGGGTGCCCAGGTCATCACCCAGAACACCTGGAGCGTGCCGAGCACGTCGGAGGCGAAGGATCACTTCGGAACAGCCGTGCATGTGGCCGCAGGTGGGGCGGGCGAGGTCCTGGTCGGCGGGATCGGCGAGGACGGTGGGAAGGGGCGAGTCCGGCGGTTGCCGACCACCGCCTCCGGTGTCACCGGCGTGGGAAGCACCAGCTTCAACATCGGCGTCCTCTCCGGCCGTCGGGTGCCACTCACTTCGGTGAGCACTTCAGCCGCTGAGACGCCACTTCGTGCGAGGCTTGGCGTATGGCCTTGCCTGCGCACCCGCCTCTGCTCGTGATCGTCGACGCCGCCAATGTCGTCGGGTCCGTACCGGATGGGTGGTGGCGGGATCGGCGTGGGGCCGCGGAGCGACTGCGTGACCGGCTTGCCCGGGACGGGATTCCCGGGCGAGCCGAGGATGGGGATGTGGAGGTCGTGCTCGTGGTGGAGGGCGCGGCCAAGGGAGTGGAGTCCGTGCCTGGTGTACGCGTGGCCTCGGCGCCCGGCAGCGGCGACGACACCATCGTGGATCTCGTCGCCGAGTCCGGCGGCCGCCCCGTCCTGGTCATCACCGCGGACCGTGAACTCCGGCGCCGGGTCACTGATTTGGGAGCGGAAGTAGCGGGCCCGCGGACAGTCCGCGGCACCCCATAGGCACTTGCCCCTCTTGGGGGCTGCGCCCCCAAACCAGCAGACAGCTCCCGACCACAGGGCGGGCGCGCGCTGGCATCAGTTCCCTTCTGTGCCCCCTCGGTCGAGGTCGTCACGCCGTACACCGACGACAACGAGCGCCGCGGCCCAGACGCCCGCCCCATCCCGGACTTGGTCCGGGCGCCCGGGGAGGACAGGGCTGTCGGCGCTCGGTCCAGAGAGCGCCGGAGAAGTTTTCCGGATTCCTGTCACATGTGCGGGCGCCGGCGGGTCAGAGCTGTGAAGACGCCGACCAGGCCGAAGCGAAGGAGAGCAGCCATGACGAACACTTCCATCTCCCGGATGCCCAACCCGGCGGAGTTCGTGCCCGAGTTGAATGACATCAGCGCCGCTCTTTTCCGGGCCACGGGCAACCGCTCGGTGCCGCGCACCACGATGAACCTGGTCCACCTGCGTGCCGGGCAGATCGTCGGCAACACCTACCTGACGGTCCTGAACACCGGCTTCCTGCGCAAGGCGGGGGAGTCCGAGGAGCGCATCACCGCAGTCTCCTCCTGGCAGGACGCCCCCTACTTCACCGATGCCGAGCGCGCCGCGCTCGCCTTGACGGAGGCCACCCTCCAGCCCGCCCCGCACGGCAAGGAGCGGGTGTCCGATGAGTTGTACGCCGAGGTGGCGAAGCATTACGACAACAAGGCGCTGGCCACCCTGACCATCGCGATCGGCCAGATCAACTTCTTCATCGCCCTGGCCGTCATCGGCAAGCCGCAGCCCGTCAGCTCCCTCGCGGACGAGCAGTGGGACTGACCCGTCCGCCGGCCGGATCGCCGAGCTGGCCGGCGGGGGCCGCATAAGCGTCGACGAATCACCGTGGACGCTGAGGCGCATCCCCATCCCGCACGCGCCGTGTACCGCCGCGGTGACCAGTACTTCGAAGCCCTTGAACAGCACTTCCTGCCAGGCGAGTTCGTCGTGGTTCATGCCCTGGACGTCGACGTCGACGGTCCGGTTCAGCCCGCCCCCTCGGGACATGACGGAGCGTCATGCCCGACGTATCACGGCGGGGATGTACCGCGGCTCGTGGTCTGAAATCGAACACACCCTCAGGCCGTGACGGCTCCCTGTGATCGCAGGGAGCCTCGCTCAAACCGCCCCGGCCACCGCCACCAGTTCCCACTGATGGAGTCAATCGCCTGCAGGTGGGGAGGCAGGCTGGCGCAGCAGCCACTGTCCGAACGTCCGCCGTGCGCGCCGCACCACGACGTGGCCGTGGGTCGTCGTGCCGACCAGCTCCACGCGCAGCGTGATAGGCGTCCCGGGGTCTGGAGCCTGACGAATCTTGATCTTGCTGTGTACGAGGCTCAGGGCACCGGTATCGACCTCGATGCCCGGCTTGGTGATCAGCGTCAGCTTCTTGCCGGCCATGTTCATGTCGATCCGTAAGGTGTCCTGCGTGATCACTGCCTGAGTGAAGTCGAGCGTCACCTCACACCACGCCGTGGCCAGCTCCAGTCTCCGCGGCACCACCCAGCGCCCCTCGCGTCTGACCGCACCACTGTGAATGCCCTCGATGCGGAGTACGTCCTTGACCTCCGCTACAGCGGTGCCGGTCGAAGCGGACACGGCCGGCAGGTCAGCGGTCAGTGCGGTGAGCTCCCTGACGGTGCGTGCCGACAGCGCGGCTTCCAGGCGTTCGTCCAACTCGTCCGCGGTCAGCAGGCCGTCCCCCGCCGCGATGCGCAGCACGTCCACGATCCGGTCCCGGTCCGCATGAGATGCCCTCAGCTCGGGTGACGAGTCGGGGCTGAAGCGCTTCCCGGTGGGCGAGATCTCTCCCGGCATACTTCCGTCCTGGTCGTGTCGAACGTCTCCGCGACGCAGGCAGCGGCGCGAGAGAAGACTAACGCTATATCGCGACATGGATCCCGGCTGGACCCCATCGCGAAGAGACGATGATGGCGTCGATTCACGGCAAGCGCCGGCCTTCCATCATGACGAGATCATCCTCGACGTACACGAGGGAGTAGATTCCGGGCGAGCCGCCAGCTGTGCCAGCCCTTGATCATCACCTTGAAGGTCTGCTCGTCCTGCCGCACCAGCGGCAACCAGGCCGCGCGCATGGCCTTCTGATCCGGGTCTCCACACTGGTGCTGCCTGCGCCCGCCTCAGGGTCGCTGTTGATGGCGCTCCCTCGAATCGGCTCGTGCGACAGTCGGGCACGGCTCACCGATCGTCATCGCGGAGAGGGATTCTCAGAGCGGTGCCCGCCGTCATCGGCCGTGATGAGTTCGACGTCCTGGTCGTCAGGACCGACTACCACGATGACCAGGCATGGCATGGCAGGACGTGACGGCGGCGCTGACGGAGCCCTGGGGAGACAGACAGTACGAGGCACGCGTCCATTTCATGGACGACCCGGCCTGGGCAGGAGCGACCATTGACGAGGCGCTGAATGCGGTCTGCGCCGACGAGAACCTGGCCGTTGTCTTCCTGGCCGACCGGACAACCATGCAAGCTGAGAGCCACGCGTTGCCGGAGGTCACCACGCTGACGCGAGAGGAGTGCGTGGATGACGAGGACTGCGAGCAACTGACCGAGTTCGGCCGTGAGTTCCGCGCCGTCCCCGCGGGGGTTCACGACGTCCACGCCAACCTGAGCATCGGCAACCTGGGCTTCGAGGAGTACGCCGCATGCCTCACGCCGCCTGCGCGAGAGCGGCTGAGATGACCTCTGCGATCTGCTGCGGAGCCTCGTCCGGTAGGAAGAAGACTGAACCGGGAAGGGTCACCAACGTCACGTTGGGGGCGGCCTCGAGTGTTGCCCGCTCGGCGTCGGTGAGGCCGCCGTCGCCCTTCTCGGCGTGGACCACCCACGCCGGGTTGTTCAATGCGGCGAGGTCGGCTGCTGGGTCACGATCCGCGGCGACGTAGTCGAGATACTCGCCGCACAGGGGGACGGTATCGGCGGCCCGGTTCCTCTTGAGGTCCTCGATCAGCTCCTTCTTGTGTGCCGGATCGGTCTTGGCGGATCTCGCCATAAGCGGCATCAGCTGGATCAGCAGGGCCATTGGCCATTTGCCGATCTTTTGTGAGGCCCGCACGACGGTGCGGAAGAATCGGGCCTCGTCCGCCGTGGTCAGGCTGATCCCGAGCAACACGACGGGGCCGTGGAACTGGCCCGACCGCACCATGTCCAGGGCCACCGTCGCCCCGAGTGAGAAGCCAACGACCACGTCGCAATCGTGTGTCTTGGCGAGCTCGCCGGCTTGGCGGGCCAGGGCGGGGATGGACACGTCTTTGGACGGTGGTGCGCCAGCATTACCTGGCATGGTCGTAGCCACCAAGCGGGCACCGGCAAGTGCAGGATCAGCCATAACGAGGTTGAACGACCGTGCTGCGCAGGCACCGCCCGGCAGGAGCAGAACTGATCGGTCCGCGTCAGGTGACCCCGCGGTCAGAACTTCCCAAGGATCCCTCATGGCTGCCTCCATTAGAACGGTACGCCCGACGTCTCCCCGCTGCCTTCCGCAGGTCTTCGGTCTGCGCCGCCGACAGCAGTCCGTGGCTGCCGGCGGAGACCAGGTCGCCGTATCAGGCGGCGGGTCCGTGAACTGAGGCCGGGCTTCTTGGTGATCACGGGCTTGGCCAGCAGCAGCAATGCACCGATCAGGGCGGGGGCCGCGAAGACGACGTTCACGTACATCACGCAGCGCCACGACGCCCATTCGGTGAGCATGCCGCCGAGCAGCAGCCCGATCGCGCCGCTTCTTGCTGTGCCTTGGGCAGCGCGATGTTCACGACGGTCGCATCGAGCATGACCGTCGTCGCAGGGCGGCGTCTGCGCGACCGCTGCTGTCACCTCACGGCCCTTGGCCTCCGGGCCGCCCCGGAGGAGAGCCCCGGGGCGGCCCGGAGGCCGAGGACGGTGAGGTGTTCCGGCAGAGGATCCGTGTGGCTGTGGACCGTGGACCACGCCCGCGCCCTGCGCGTCTCGCGCCGCCGGGGGCTCCTGCCCGACGCGCCTGGCGGGCGATCCGGCGAAGGCGGTGACCGGCGACCCGGCGGACGCGTCCCCGGCGCTCCAGTGGACGCCCCGCCGGCGATCTAGCGGGTGGACCCGGTGTGCTCCCGCACAGTCGCCGCCTCGCTCGCCGTCGTCCCGGCCCCCGGCTCGGCGCTCTGCTTCGCGAAGCCGCGCCGGCCCGGCAGGACCGCGAGGACGATCAGTGTTCCGGCGGCCATGATGATCCCGCCGATGAGGCTGGTCTGGGCGACGCCGTGGGCGAAGGCCTGGTGGACGGCGTCCACGGCGGCCTGGGCCTGCTGGGGCCCGGCGGAGGGATCCTGCGCGACCTGCTGCGCGACGGCCAGGCCACCGCCGACCGAGTCCTTGGCGATCTCCATCGCCTGGCCCGGGAGCCGGTTGCCCACCAGGTCGGTCAGCTCGTCCCGGTAGGCCGTGCCCAGCAGCGAGCCCAGCACCGCGATGCCCAGCGCCCCGCCCAGCTCCAGCGCGGTGTCGTTGACACCACCGCCGACGCCCAGCTCGGACTCGGGGAAGGAGCCCATGATCGTGTCGGTAGCCGGGGAGATGCTCAGTCCGAGCGCGAGGCCCAGCATCATCAGCGGCGCCAGGAAGTCCCCGTACGTCGACCCCTTGTCGATCTGGGTGAGCAGGAACATGCCCGCCGTGCCGATGGCCATGCCGGTCACGACCATCACCCTCACCCCCAGCTTCGGAGTGAACAACCCGGTGAGCGCGGACCCGAGGAACACCGCGCCGCCCAGCGGCAGCAGCCGTAGGCCCGTGTCCAGGGCGCCGTAGCCGAGGACGAACTGCAGGAACTGCGTCGAGTAGTAGAGCACGGCGAACATGCCGAAGAAGAAGAACATCACCGCGAGCATCGAGCCGCTGAAGGGCCGCTGCGCGAACATTCGGACGTTCAGCATCGGGTGCGGGTGCCGCAGCTCCCAGGCGACGAAGGCGATCAGACCGGCAGCGGCGACCACGGCGGCGGTGACGGGGCCGGCGCCCCAGCCGAAGTGCGGGCCCTCGATGGCGGCGTAGATCAGGGAGCCGACGGTGACGATCGACAGCAGACCACCGACGTAGTCGATCCGGCCCATGCCCTCCGCCTTGGACGGCGGTACCAGGGCGAGCGCGCCGAACACGGCGACGACGGCGATCGGCACGTTGATCAGGAAGGTCGAGCCCCAGGCGTGGTCCTCAAGCAGCCAGCCGGAGACCAGTGGGCCGACGGCCACCGCCACCCCGGAGGTCGCGGCCCAGGCGGTGATGGCCTTGGTCCGCTCGCTCCGGGGGAAGGTCGCGACCACCAGGGACAGCGTGGCCGGCATCACGACCGCGGCACCGAAACCCATGATCGCGCGGGCCACGATGACCAGCGAGGTCTCGTCGACCATGCTCCCCATCACCGAACCACCGGCGAAGATCAGCAGACCCAGCACCAGCGCACCGCGCCGGCTGTACTTGTCGCCGATCGAGCCCAGCACCAGCATCAGCGCCGCGTACGGAACGGTGTAGCCGTCGACGACCCACTGCAGATCACTGCTGCTCAGGCCCAGCTCGGCGGTCATGTCGGGGGCGGCGACGATCAGCGACGTGTTCGCCATCACCGTGATCAGCAGGCTCAGACACAGCACGAGCAGCGCCCACCAGCGCCGCGCGTAAGGCCCGGGCATCTTCTCCACGGGGGTGTTCGCAAGGAAGGACATCAGTAGCTCCTGAGAGGGACGGGGCGGGCGAGCGGAATCACTTGGTTGCCCCATCGTGTGGGGTCATGTTTTTGCGCCGGAGTGCTCACTGGCTCGGGGCGACCGCCAGTTCGCGCAGGCGAGTGTTGTTCTGCAGCGCCCACCGCATGGTCCGCGGTGGGTGCCCGAGCAGGGTTTCCAGTTGGTCGGAGAGGACGTCGTACCGCCCGCCGGCGATCAGCCTGGTCTGGATCCTCAGGTGCGCCGCCACATGCCGGGCCACAGCCGGGTCGCCCAGGGACTCTTGCAGGAGGGTCTCGTCAAGGAAGGCCTCGTTCCAGGCCTCCACTTCCTCAGGGATGTAGACGACCTGGCGTCCCAGCACGGCTGCGTAGTCCTCAGCGAACCCGTACATGTCCTTCAGCTCCGGACCGGTGAGCTCGTAGGACTTCGAGATGTGCGGTGCGGGGTCGACCAGCATCTTCACGCACACCTCTGCCAGGTCGTGAACGGCGATGGGCGCGAGCCGCTGGTTGCCGAAGGGCAGGCGCAGTTCACCGTTGCTCAGCGGGCCCGCTTGCATCCAGGTCAGATGGGGGTTCTCGGCGAACAGGGTCGCGCGCACGTTGACGGTCGGGATGCCGGACCAGTCCAGCACCTGCTCGCAGACCCAGTGCGCCCGCTGCTGCGGTGACCAGTCCGTGACCAGTCCGCCGAGCCAAGAACGCCGCTCCTCATCCGGTGTGGTCATCTTCTCGAGCGTCATGTACGACTGCTCGTAGTTGGACAGGTGCACGAAGGCCTCGATGTCGCCCTGGGCTCGCGCCGCCGCGGCCATCAAGGTGAGGGCGTCGGCGTAGTACGGCTGCGGGGTCATGCTGAAGTAGATGCGCCGGACACCCTTCAGCGCGGCGGCCACGTCCGCGAGTTTGAGCAGGTCGCCGACGAAGACCTCGACCCCGGCCTCGCGCAGCGACTGCGCGCGTTCGTCGTCCCGTCGTACGAACGCGCGCACCGGGTGGCCCTGTTCGAGCAGCATGTCGATCATCACCCGGCTTACGCCACCGACTTGGCCGCCGGCGCCGGTGATCAGAACGGGATTGCGCTCCGACATTGTTTTGTCCTCCATCTGGTGGGGGTGGGTCGGCCGTTCAGGAAGCCGAGGATGTGAAGTCGTCGAGGCGGGCGAGGAAGTCGAGGAGGGTGGCGTTGACCTCGGCGCGACGCTCCTGCTGCCTGCTTGGTGGGCATGGCTGAAAGCCGTCCGGCATGGAATCGCGTGGCCGCTTTGGGGCTTACCTCGGCGATCCCGCCTGGAGGGCCGCGTCGGTGTCCGCGATGGCCAGCATCTTGTTGATCTCGATGCCGGCGAGTGCGCCGGCCGCTGCGGAGGCCCCGACCTGGGCGACCGGATCGGTGACGTTGCCGGCCACCCATACACCCGGCACCTCGGTGGTGCCGGCGATGCCGGAGGCGAAAGTGCGGCCCGTCGGCAGGTCCTGCACCGGCAGGTTCAGGCCTTCCAGGCCCTGGGTGCGGGCCTGCATCTGCGGGACGACCCCGAGGACGCGGCGGGCCACGACCTGCCCGTCGGCCAGGCGCACCCCGGCGAGGGCACCGTTCTCGTCGTTGACGACCTCGATGACCGGGGTGTCGATGACGCGGATGCCGCGGGCGGCGAAGCGGGCGCGGCTGTCCTCGTCCAGGTCGGTGCCGTGGGTGAAGTAGGTCAGGTCCTCGGTCAGCTGACGGAACAACAACGCGGGGCCGATGGCGGCGGGGCCGGTGGCGAGGATGCCGATGGGCTCATCGCGCACCTCCCAGCCGTGGCAGTACGGGCAGTGCACCACACTGTGTCCCCAGTGCTCGGCGAGCCCGGGCACCTCCGGCAGCACATCCTTCAGGCCGGTGGCCACCAGGATGCGGCGGGCGGTGATGCTGCGGCCGTCGGCCAGGGTGACGGTGAACCGCAGGTCCCCGTCCGCCGACGGGGCGGCGGACTCGGCCGAGACCACCTCGCCGTGGACGACGCGTCCGCCGTACTGGCGCACCTGCTCCCGGCCCGGTCGAAGGATCTCGGTCGGCGGGGTGCCGTCCAGGGCGATGAGGCCATGCACGGCCTCCGCGGGTGCGTTGCGAGGGGAGCCGCTGTCGATCACGACGACCGAGCGGCGGGAGCGGGCGAGGATCAGTGCACCGTTCAGCCCAGCGGCGCCCCCGCCGATCACCACCGCGTCGACGGTCCCCTCGGCCAGCGCGTCGCTCGCGTACGGAGGAGTCGTGACAGCCATGGTCTCCTGCCTTTCCTTGTCAGTCATGGTTCGGTCAACCCTTCGAGTTCTGGGTGGTTAGAGGGGGTCGGCTGTTCAGAAAGCCCAGGAAGTGGTCGGCGACCGTCTTGGGCTGTTGTGGAGAGTCCGGCCCCGGTTTGGCATCGCAACGCCGGGCGGCGCGGAGGAGTTCAAAGGCATGGGTTGCCCTCAATCGCGCCAGGCGTGCACGCAGCCTGTTCGGTGAGCTCGAGACCGTTGTGTACTGAACAGTCAGAAACCTAGGCGGTTCTGTACTGAGTTGTCAAGTACGACAGGTCGACCCTCGCTCGCCACGAAGATGCCCGGAATGTCAAGTTTGGGCTTCTTGGTGATCACGGGCTTGGCCAGCAGCATCAAGGCACCTATCAGGGTGGGGGCCGCGAAGGCGACGTTCACGTACCTCACCCACCGCCACGACGCCCATTCGGTGACATGCCGCGAGCAGCAGCCCGAACCGCTCGATGGTTTCGGGCCCGTAGATGCCGGTGAAGTCCTCGCCGAGGCGAACAGCAGAAGACCGCAGTGCCACGCTCTGATCGACACTCAGCGTGCACCAGGTAGGGGCCGGCTTGATGCCGCATCTTTCTGAGTTGGAAGGACGCATGTCATGCCGAAGAAGTTGGATCCCGAGCTGAGGGCCCGAGCCGTCCGGCTGGTGTGTAACACCGTGCCGAGTACCCGACCAAATACCGCAGCGCGGCGGTGCTGACGGTGTCAAAGTAGGTCGGGGTAAACAGAAGTTCGTTGTGGCGCTGGGGGCGCCCAGGCCGAGATTGACGGCGGGATGTGGCAATCCTGAAGGCGGCCACAACCTACTTCGTCGGGGAGATCGCCCCCCGCAACGGCTGATGGTCGCCCTCATCGACGAGCAACGTTCACCTGCCGGTTCTGACCGACCGGGTTGACGGTTGCATCGCTGGTCACCGGGCGGAGATCCGCCCCATCCCGCCGTCCGCAACAACGCCATGTCAGAGTCCGCCCCGCGCCACCCATCCCGATGCTCTCGCCGCGAGGGTCGAGTGATCCGCTACTCGGCCCATGCCGCGATCCGTTCCGCGATCGCCTCGGGGGCCTCGATGCGCAGGAAGTGACCGACGCCGGGGACGACCTCCAGCGCGTGCGGGACGGCGAACCGATGTCGGCACCGTAGAGCTGCAGCAGGGGCATCGCGAGCGGCCGATGAGTGGAGTGCCGAACAGGTTATGCGGGACCGATGAATCCTGACATCCACCACTGACAGCCCTGGCCGGCCAGGCTCAGCGCAGCGTGTCCGCCCAGTTCGCCGGCACGCGCCCCGCCGGTCCCGGCGTGGGCTGGTCGGCAGGGTGGGCGGCCGGGGGAGCCAGGGCCGGACCGGAGTCGTACAGCTCGGACGTCTCGAAGTTCCAGAACCAGGCCTCGCCCGGCTCGTAACTGCGGATCACCGGATGGCCGGTGTCCCGGAAGTGGCCGGTGGCGTGCTTGGCGGGTGAGTCGTCGCAGCAGCCGATGTGACCGCACTGGGCGCAGCGCCGCAGATGGAACCACCAGCCGCCGTCGGCGTCGCACTCGACGCATCCGGCACCGCTGGGCGGGACGCCGGGGTCGATTCCGGTGTCCTTGGTCATGAGGGCTCCTGGGCCGGGTCGGGGACGGTGTCGGGCTCGGTGTCGGGGTCGGTGGCGGTGAGGGGGAGCAGCACCTGGAAGCGGGTGTCGCCGGGTACGGACTCGACTTTCAGGTCACCGTGGTGCTTGTTGACGACGATCCGCCAGGAGATGTCGAGCCCCAGCCCGGTGCCCTCGCCCACCGGCTTGGTGGTGAAGAACGGGTCGAAGATCCGGCCGCGGATCTCGGCCGGCACTCCCGGGCCCGTGTCGCGGAATTCCACCAGCAGCCGGTCGTGCACCAGAGCGGTGCGTACGGTCAACGTCCCTTCGTCGCCCGCGCCCTTGATGGCGGAGACGGCGTTGTCGATCAGGTTGGTCCATACCTGGTTCAGTTCGGCCGGATAGGCCGGAATCCTCGGCACCGAACGGTCGTACTCCTTCACGACCTTGACCTGTGGACCGATCTTGCCCGACAGCATCAGCAGCGTGCTGTCGAGGAGTTCGTGCACATCGGCGACCTGGTAGGGGGCGCGGTCCAGCTGCGAGTACTGCTTGGCGGCGTCGACGAGGTGCGAGATACGGGTGGTGGAGTCCTCGATCTCGGACATCAACAGCTCGGTCTCGACCGTGTAGTTGAGCCACCCGATGGCGCTCTGCAGGATCTCCTGGTCGTCGACGGCCGCCGCGATCTGCTCCAGCCAGTCGACGTCGAGACCGCCCTGCACGAAGGTCGGCGCGATCTGCCAGCCGTTCTGGACACCGTGGTCATCCAGCCAGTCGGCGAGTTCGTCCTCTCGGTCGGACGCTTCGAGCGGGCTCAGTGCCGGCGCCTTGGAGACCCGCTCGGCCGTACGCTCCTGGAGGTCGACCAGGGCCTTCAGGACGTCGTGGTGATAGTCGCCCGAGGCGATGAGGCCGAGCTTGTTGCGCATGTGCGCGACCCGGTCCCTGAGCGACGAGGTGGCGCGTACGGCGGCCGCGGCCGGGTTGTTGAGCTCATGGGTGAGACCCGCGGACAACGAGCCCAGCGCCAGCAGGCGTTCGCGCTGCCCGACGGCCCGCTGGAAGGTCTGCGAACCGAGGGTGAGCCCCTCCAGGAGATGGACCGCCATCGGAAACCACTCGTGGATGAAGTTCGCGAACGATTCGGCGGGCAGGACGAAGAACCGCGTCGGCTCCGACACCCGCAACGAGTTGATGTACCGCTGCGGTTTTCCGTCCCCGAGGTACGCCATCACAGCCCCCGCGTACACCCCTGGCTGGGACGTGCGGCTCACCTCGATGTCGTCGTCGCCCACCCGGCGCGACATGACGACGGTGCCCTCGATCATCACGTAGAAGTCGGTCGCCGGTTCCCCTTCGGTGAACACCGGCCCGGGGTCGAACAGTTCGACCCGTCCCTCGCTGCACAGCCTGCCGAGCTGCTCGGAGCTGAGCTTCTCGAAGAGGAACAGCGAGCTGATCTCCGCCGCGCTGCACGGCATCAGCCGCCCGCTCACGACTGCTCCAGATATCGGTGTACGAGCATCACTGCCATGGCTCCCTCTCCGACGGCGGACGCGACCCGCTTGGCGGACTCCGCGCGCGCGTCCCCGGCGACGAACACGCCGGGGATGTTGGTCTCCAGGTGGTACGGCGGCCGGTCCAGCTCCCAGTCCGCCGGTGGCCGCCCGTCGGCGGTCAGATCGGGCCCGGCGAGGATGAACCCGCGCTCGTCCCGCGACACCGTACCCTCCAGCCAGTCAGTCAGCGGGGCCGCGCCGATGAACACGAACAGCCACTGCGCGTCGACCAGTTCGGTGTTCCCGCTCGTCGTGTCGCGCAGCGTCAGCTGGTCCAGGTGGCCGTCGCCGTGCGCGGCCTCGACGACCGTGTGGGCCCGTACAAAGATGTTCGGCGACTCGGCGATCTGCTGGATCAGATAGTGCGACATCGACGCGGTGAGGTCCGCTCCGCGCACCAGCAGGGTGACCGACTTGGCGCCCCTGGACAGGTACATCGCCGCCTGCCCGGCCGAGTTGGCGCCGCCGACGATGTACACGTCGTGGCCCTGGCAGGCGGCGGCCTCGGTGAGCGCGGACCCGTAGAACACCCCGCGGCCCGACAGCTCGTCGGCACCCGGCGCCTCCAGCTGCCGGTACGACACACCGGTCGCCAGGATCACGCTGTGCGCCGCGATCTGCGACCCGTCCGCGAACCGTACGAGCCGCGCCGCCCCGCTGCTCTCCAGACCGGTCACCTCCCGCGCGGAGAGGATCTCGGCGCCGAACTTCGTGGCCTGGCGTCGCGCCCGGTCGGTGAGCTGGCCGCCGGACACCCCGTCCGGGAAGCCCAGATAGTTCTCGATCCGCGAACTCTGCCCGGCCTGCCCGCCGGTCGCCGACCGCTCCACCAGCACCGTACGCAAGCCCTCTGAGGCCCCGTACACGGCCGCGCCCAGCCCGGCCGGCCCGCCGCCGATGACGACCAGGTCGTAGAAGTCGGCCGTGGGTGTCGTCGCCAGCCCCACGTGCGCGGCCAGTTCGGGCACCTCCGGCTCGACGAGCGCCGTACCGTCCGCCGTGATCACCACCGGCAGCCGCTGCCCGTCCTGCTCGCAGGCTGCGAGCAGCCGCTGCCCCTCGGGTTCCTCGGTGGAGTACCAGCGGTACGGCACCTGGTTGCGGGCCAGGAACTCCCGCACGTCCGACGAGCGGGCCGACCACCGGTGACCGACGACCTTGGTGCTCGGCACCGGCCGGAAGTCACTGGACCGCCACGCCTCCAGCAGGTCGTCGAGCACCGGGTAGAGCTTCTCCTCCGGCGGGTCCCAGGGCTTGAGGAGGTAGTGGTCGAGGTCGACGACGTTGATCGCGTCGATCGCCGCGTTGGTGTCCGCGTACGCGGTCAGCAGCACGCGGCGGGCGCCCGGGTAGACGTCCATGGCGTGTTCGAGGAATTCGATGCCGTTCATCTGGGGCATGCGGTAGTCGGCCAGGATCACCGCGACCAGATCGCCGCGCAGCTTCAGCTCCCGCAGCGCGTCAAGGGCGGACTCGCCGGACTCGGCGCGCACGATCCGGTACGACTCGCTGTAGCGCCGTCGCAGGTCACGGGCGACGGCCCGGGACACCCCGGGGTCGTCGTCCACGGTCATGATGACGGTCCGCGCAGCGTCCGCGGTCTGTGCCATACGTCTCCCACCCCGAGTGATCGGATCACCGGTCGGCGCCGGCTCGGTGCCGCGCCGCCTTTGAGTCATCGTATGTTCGTCGCCCTGCTTCGCTCCGGTCAGCTCCGCCGCGAGTCGAGCACGCAGAACTCGTTGCCCTCCGGGTCCACCAGGGTGGTCCAGGACTGCTCTTTCTGGCCGATGTCCGCGCGCCGAGGGCCGGCAGCCGGTCGACCTCGGCCTGCCGGTCGGCCCCGCGCCGCCCATCCCGGTGGTCTCGCCGCGAGGGTCGAGTGATCCGCTACTCGGCCCATGCCGCGATCCGTTCCGCGATCGCCTCGGGGGCCTCGATGTGCAGGAAGTGACCGACGTCGGGGACGACCTCCATCGCGTGCGGGGCGGCGAACCGATGCCGGTCGTCGACCTGCGGGGGGAGGAAGCAGCCGTCGTCGGCACCGTAGAGCTGCAGCAGGGGCACCGTGATCGGCTGAGACAGGCGGCGCGTCGCCCCGATCATGGCGGGTCTCAGCATCGCCCGGTAGTACTTCAGAGGCGCGGGCATGCTCACCCGCAGGTGCTCGTGCAGCTCCGCCTGCAGAGCTGGATCGAGCGAGAGGCTGGGCGACCACTGACTCCAGAGGCGGTCGATGAAGGCGAGATCGCGGGCGGAGGCCAGCCAGCCGCTTCCCGGCAGTTGAAAGAGCCCCATGTACCAGATCCGGCGTAGCTGAGCCAGGCGCGGCCGGCTCAGCATCGTGACTGGGTGGGGGACTGCGAGCGTGACCGCGCGTTCGATCCGCTCCGGCGCGGTGACGACGGCATTGTAGGTGAGCAGGGCGCCCCAGTCGTGGCCGACCAACTCCACGGCTCGCCCGGGAGACCAGCGGTCGATCAGCGCGAGCACGTCGCCGGTGAGGGATGCGAAGTCGAACGGCCCCGCGGTCGGGGACGGCGCGTAACCGCGAAGCCAGGGTGCGAGGACGTGACGGCCGCGGCGGCCCAGCTCGGCGAGGAAGGGCTCCGCGGTCGGCGGATGGTCCGGGAAGCCGTGCAGGACGAGCGTCGGTCGACCATCGGGATCACCACCCTGCAGCGCGTGAAAGGTGCCGTGTGGCAGGTCGAAGGTGACGTGTTCGAACTCCATGTGTGTCAGCCTTTTCCAAGAGCGGCCGGACGACAGATGCCGATGCCGTCTTCGGTGTCTCTGGTTTTGGACATGTGCGACTCCTCAGGCGCCGGGTGTACTGCGGGGTCAGCCGGCCAGCCGGTTGAGCTTGCGGATCTGACTGTCGAAGGCGCGCGAGGGCATGATCCGGCGCAGGAGGCTGACGCGTCTGGCCATCGGGCCGGCGGGGTACCGGAGCTTGGGCTTGGAATCGGTGGCGGCCGCGACGATCACCTTCGCGACAACGTCCGGGTGGTCGGCGGTGCGCAGGGCCGTGGCCAGCACGTCTCGGGCGATCTCCCGCTGTGCGGCGTAGACCGGCAGGGGCGAGTCGGGTGCCAGGCTGCTCGCCTCGAAACTCGTGCTTGTGTAGGCCGGCTCGACCAGCAGCATCCGCACGCCGTGCTCGCGAAGCTCGTGGTCGACGGACTCGGCGTAGCCCTCGACCGCATGCTTGGTGGCGGCGTAGACGGCCATGAAGGGCCCTGGGACCCGACCTTGCATCGAGGCGACGTTGACCACGCGGCCACTGCCCTGGGCGCGCATGTGGGGCAGCACTGCGTTTGTCATCCGCATCAGGCCGAAGACGTTGATGTCGAAGACCTTCTTGGCCTGGTCGATCGAGCTCTCCTCGCCGGCGCCGACCGCGCCCACGCCTGCGTTGTTGACCAGGACGTCGATCCGGCCGAACCGATCGATCACCTCCCCGACCAGGGAGCGGACCGACTCGTCGCAGGCCACGTCGAGATCGAGGAACGTCACCCCGGCGAGCGGCCTGGCGTTCGCCGCGTTGCGGCTCGTGCCGACCACCGCGAAGCCGGCGCCCACGAGAGCGAGCGCCGCCGCCCGCCCGATCCCGGAGGAGGCGCCCGTCACGAGCGCCACTGGGGAAGCTGTCTGCATGGTGGTTCCTTCGGTTGTGGCCATGACTTCGTCGGGCCCAGTGCGGGGTCGCCTGTGCTCGACTCGACACGGTCCGCACCGGTCCTGCAAGCCCGGACCAAGCCTGTCCGGCAAGCTCAGGACAGTTATGTACTGAACAGTCAGGAACCTAGGCGGTTCTGTACTGACTTGTCAAGAAGGGTGGGTCGGCTTTACCTTCGGTGTATGGCGAGACCACGAAGCTTTGACCGCGACCACGTCCTCCATGCCGCCGAGCGGCAGTTCCGCGCCTCGGGCTACAACGGCACGAGCGTCGACGACATCAGCGCCGCCACCGGCCTGGGCCGCGGCAGCCTCTATGGCGCGTTCGACGGCAAGCACGGCGTGCTGCTGCAGGCGATGACCGGCTACTTCGCCCGGCTGGGGCAGGGTCCGCCGAAGATGCTCGCCGGACCGGACGAGGGCGCCCTGGAACGACTGCACGCATACTTGCTCCGCGCCGTCCACGGAGTGCCACTCGCCCCCGACGTACCCCCCGCCTCTGACCGGGCGGCGGCGGCCTGCTTCGCCGCCAAGATGGCCCTGGAGGTCGGCGCCTCCGACGCCGAGGTGAAACGCCTGGCCAACGACTGCTTCTCCGTGGTCAGGACGGCGGTGGCCGAGTGTGTGCGAGCGGCGCAGCGCAACGGCGACATCGACCCCGACGCGGATCCCGACGACCTTGCGTTCCTTCTGCTGACCGTCATCCGCGGGAGCGATGTCGTAGGCGCGTACGGCCACAGCCCCGACCGTCTGACCTCGATCGCGGAGAGCGCGTTCGCCTTGCTGCCTCGCCCGCGCCACCACTGAGAAGGGCACGGCCGGCGTCGTTGCACAGGCATCTGATGCGGTCGGCCCACTTCGACGCCGCGGAGACACGGCCCGTAGGTTTACGCGCCGCCGTGACCTCGTGTGCCGGCGCGTGCTGTGGTTTTCCGGGGGTATGCGGGGTGGGCACCGCTCGGCGCTTCGGACGTGAGGCGGTTCCATGGATGCTGCTGCCCAAAATGAGGGCCAGGACCCGCTTGCCGACCGTCGATCAGGGCCGGTGCCGCGTCCAGGGCAGTGCGGAGTTCGCCGAGGCCCGTGCCGTGGCCCGCGACTTCCTCGCCACGGTGCAGGCCGTGCACAGGCTGCCGGTGTCGGAGCGGGCGATGGGCATGGCGCAGCTGGTCGTGAGCGAGCTGGTCACCAACGCGCGGAAATACGCGCCTGGCCCGTGCCTGCTGGACCTGGAGATCGTTGAGGGCGCCGTCCAGATCAGCGTGTGGGACAGCAGCACCACGCTGCCGTCCATCCAGGCGGCCGACCCGGAACGGGTCGGGCAGCACGGAGCCCGGCCGGGACATCGCTATGGCGGTGTCCCGGACATTCTGTGTCCAGCGGGAACCGGTGGGCAAGCCGAGGCCCCAAGAATCACACCGACCACCGGACCACCGCGCAGAGAGTCGGCCGACGTGAAGGTGGCCCGGCTTCACGCGCCATGGTCGACAAGGATCTGCCAGGCGGCCAGGGCCACCAGCGGCACCGCGGCTGCCTCCTGCGGCGAGAGCGAGGACGGCTTGGGCGCTACATCGTCCTGGTCGATCGCGATGAACTCGGCGAAGCCTCCGATCCGCAGGTCGCGCGGGCGGCCGTAGACCTCGTCGCCGACTTCGAGGCCGCGTACGGCGGAGCCGACCCGCGTTACGACGCCGGCCAGGTCGTGACCGAGTACGAACGGGCGCTTGTACTTGAGGAGTTGCTTGAACTCCCCGTTGCGGACCATCTTGTCCAGCGGGTTGATGCTGGCGGCGCTCACCCTGACCAGGACGTCACGGTCTGCGACGGTGGGCTCGGGTACTCTGCGGCGCGGGCGCCGTCCTTGCCGTACCCGTGCCGGAGGCCTCGGGTCGACGGTCATCCAACTCGCCAAACACCTGGGCGCCACGGTGGCGACGACCGCGAACGCCGCGACCGCGGAGCTGGTCTGGCCGTCAGCGTCGTCGGCCCGCCGGACGCCGCCTTCACCAAGCAGCTCGGCGCGCCGACGTCGGGGGTGCGCGCTGCCATGTGCGCCAGTGCCGCTGTCGCCGGGCAGGCCGGTGAGCTGGAGACGCGCGGACTGCAATGGCCACGACGCGCGGAAACGGAAGCTGTCGCCGACGGCAGGGATCGGCGAGGTGCGGCTACTTCACCCGGTGGCAGACCTTGGGATGATGTGCGTGATCCTCATGGCTGGGTGTGCCGCGCTCGCGTATCGTCCCCCGGGTGACTGACGCGACCGTGGCCGACCGGACCGCCATCCCCGGCAGCGTTCTCGCCGAGTTGGCCGACGCCTTCGGCGTCGGAGAGGTGCGGGAACCCCGCCACCTCGCCGACGGGCTGATGAACGTGAACTGGAAGGTGGACACTCCGGCCGGGGCGTTCGCCCTCAAGCGGGTCACCGACGTCTCCCTTGACCGGTTGAGCCGCAACCTCGGCATCCTGGGCGCACTCGGTGAAGACAGCATCCCGGTCAGCGCTCCGGTCACGACCACCACAGGTTCCCTGGTCGCTGAGGTTGAGGGCAGCGTCTGGTGTCTGTTCCCGTGGGCCGCAGGTGCTCACGTCCGCGGCATCGACCTCAGCCTGACTGAGACGGCCTCGCTGGGCGCCCACCTGGGGCGCCTGCACCTGAGCCTGGACCGGGTCTGCGATAGGGGTCTGCTGCCTGCCGTGCCCGATACGGTTTCGGCGGATGTCACGCTGCCGGAGAGGGCCGTGGAGAAGTCCCACCGGCTGTCCGAGGCTGTAGTCGCCAGAGGGATCGGCAGCGCCTTCGACGCGGCGGTTTCCGCTGCTCTCGATCACCGTCGGGCACTGATCACCAAGCACGCTCATCTCCGTCCGCAGCACGGGACCCCCGCGGGTGCCCATGGGTGGACACACGGTGACTTCCAGTACCGGAACTTGCTGTGGGAGGGCGAGGAGCTGGTCGCCGTCCTGGACTGGGACCGGGTCGGTGTGCGGCCGTACGCGGAAGAGGTCGTGCGGACGGCGCAGGTGCAGTTCGGGGTGGACGGGGTGTTCGACCTTGCCCGTGTCTCGGCGTTCGTCCGCGGCTACCGGACCGTGATGCTGTTGGACGTCACCGCGCTCGTGGACGGTGCCCGCAGGCTGTGGTGGAAGCGGATGACGGACTTCTGGCAGCTGGAATTCCACTACGACCGCGGTGACTACTCCTGCGATGAGCTGTTCGCCGCTGACGAGGCGCTGCTGCACTGGTGGACCGACCGGCTCGATCAGGTTGAGGACGCGTTCACCACAGGGTAGATCCCGAGGGTCTGGAGGTCCGGCAGACGCGGCCAGGCAAGACGTGCCGCCTGCCGTCGTGCTTGCCCTCCGAGAGTCTCGTGGTCGGTGGTGCGGATCGCGTCCGCCCACGCCTGGGTCTCTGCCGTGTGAGGCAGGACGATTCCGGCGTTGCCGATGGCTTCGGGTATGCCGCCCCGGTCGGTGCCAATGGTCACGGTCCCGTGCAGCGCGGCTTCGATGATGACCCGGGGGAACGCGTCCTCCACCGTGGACGGCACCAGCAGAAGGCGGTGACTTCGGTAGAAGGGGTTCATGTCATAGACCCGCGGGACGAAGGTCACGTTGGGGTATGCGGCGAACTGGTCGGCGGTGTTCCACCAGCCTTCGACCAGGGTGAAATGCTGTTCCGGCATGACGCGGATGAGCTGGTGCAGGAGGTCAGAGCCCTTGGCGGGGATCGGGTTGACCATGAGCACCGACGTGGTGCGCGGCACGTGGTGGCTCGGCGGGGGTGGTGCGAAGGGCGGGTGGAGGACGGCGAGACGGGTTCCGTCGGTCTGCGGTGCCCGGCGGCGGACGAATTCGGAGACGGCCAGGCCGTAGTGCGGCTGGCCGGCGAGGACTCCAAGCCCGGTCTTTGATACGGAGTGCAAGATGCCCGCGACGAGTGCGGCGGGCCGGGCTTGGGCGGCAAGGTCCGCCGCGCCCTCCTGTGACGTGAATACGACGTCGGGCCGCAGCTTCGACAGCAAGCTGTCGAGGGCGGACGCAGTCCGTTGCTGCGGTACGGCGATGCAGTCCACCCCGTTCCATCGGTAGCGCAGTTCGCCCTGCGTCGCCGCATGGTGGGTGTGGTGGGCGTCGAGGAAGGCCCGTAGCTGTGGCAGCTGTGTGGCTTGGTCCCAGGGCGCTTGGTGGGAGCCGAGATAGACGGTCTGCCAGCCGGCTGCGGCGAGTTCCTCGGCGAGGAGTTGCTGGCTGACCTCGGCCCCGCCGATGAAGAGCGGGGGTGGGGTGCGCCGCCACGCGAAGAGGGCTGTGGGCATCGGCCGGTCACCTCGTCCAGAACGTGACGAGGGCCTCCACCGCATGGGCGACGTCGGCCGGACCGGTGTCGGCGGGGATGACGGTCACCTCCCGCGAGACCGGCGATTGCGCTCGTGAGACGAAGTAGTCCCGGGCATGGGCGAGGAACTCTGGATCGTGGAGGAAGTAGTCGGACTCTGCTGCCGTATGCCCGGCCGTTTTGCGGCGCAGGGTCAGTACTTCGGCGGGTACGTCGAGGTAGAGGGTGTGGTGGGGGCGGAGGAACGGGAGCTCCTGGAGTCGGTCGCGGAGCTGGTGGTGGACGTCGTAACCGAACAGGGCGTCGAGGGCGTGGCCGTGGGCAAGGAGGGTGTCGACGGAGCGGTCGAGGATTGCTGCGGGCTTGGCGCTGGCGAGTGCCGCACGGACCCGGGCGTTTTCGATGGCCATGAACTTCTCGAATGCGGCGAGTTGTGCGGCTGCGGAGTCGGTGCGGGCCGGGGGGATGTCGTCGCGGTGCGCGATGTGCCTGACGTAGCAGCCGGACACGTATGCCCGTCCCTCGATGCCGCAGTTGCGCAGGTGCTGTATCGCGGTGGACTTCCCCGCGTACGAGGGCCCTTCGAGGGCGATGATCTTCACGGGGACTCCGTCCGGTAGAAGCGTTCCGTGTAGGTTCCGGTGCCGGCCGGGAGGCCGGTGGCGGTGGCCCAGGCGTGCCGGATAGGCCGGTACATCTTCCGGGCGGGGTGCATCTGGGAGCCGTGCATCCGCAGGACGGTGGTCTTGTCGAGGATCACGTCGGTGATGTCGACCAGTTCGGTGGCCATGGTCGGGCCGGTGCGGGCGCGGAAGAGGTGCTGGTCGCATCCGGCGAGCGCGTAGGTGGACCAGAACGCAAGGTCTTCCCAGAACCACCGGCATCCGAGGCGGACCGCGGCCTCGTGCACGAGGAGGTGGTCGGGGTGCCGGGTGACGGCGGCCGGGGCGAGGAGTTCGGCGTCGGGATGGGCGTCGACGACCTCGCGGAGTTCGTCGGTGATCTGTTCCAGACGGTCTGGGCTGTAGGGCCGGTACGGCGGGTCGGCGTCCTTGTGGCCGAGGAGGACCCGATTGGCGCCGAGCGGAGCGAGTGCGGCGGCGCCTTCCCGGTTGCGCAGGTCGGACACGGCGGCCTCGGTGGTGTAGGCGTCCTCCAAGGCCGGGTGGACGCTGGTGGAGCGGGTGAACACCGTGGCCACAGTGAGCCGGCGGGGGTGGGCGAGGAAGGTTCCGGAGGCCGACAGCGCGAAGTCGTCGTGGTGCGGTTCGATGGCGAGGACGGGGCGGCCGGACGGGTGGCGCCGCTCGATGAAGTAGGGGCGGCCGTCGTGCGGGGCCATCAGCTCGATGACGTGATGGTCGTGGGAGCGGTGGCGTTCGACGAGGTGGTCGGTCCACTCCTGGTGGGCGCGGAGGAGGTCGTCGGGGAAGGTGTAGATCCCTTCCGCGTCCGGCACTGGCAGGGCCACGGTCATGTGAGGCTCCTGGCTCATCGGACGGTGCTCTCGTACCAGTGGCGCCACATGCGCGCGGAGCCGAGCCGCATTCGGGCGGTCACGGGGTTCTGCCACCACAGCATCCGGAGGCTGGACCACTGGTCGTAGCGGCGGGTGGAGGGGCGTACGCGCAACTCGTCCAGGATCGCGACTGGGGCGGCGGTGGCACGCCCATGGGCCGTCAGGCGGGTGAAGAAGTCGACGTCCTCGCTCATGAACAGGTCGTCGCGATACCCGCCCACCTCCTCGAAGGCCGCGGCGGTGACGAACTGGGCGACACCCTGCGCGCCGCCGTGGGCGGTGCGGTAGTGGTCCCAGTACGCGCACAGCAGTCGCGCCCCGAGCCTCTTAGGGGTGTAGAGGGGCGGGATGGCGCCGCCGACCGCCCCTGCGTCCATCGCCGCTGCCGCGGCGGTGACCGCTTCCACGGGCAGGGCGACGTCGGCGTCCGTGAAGAACAGCCGCTGACTTCCGGTAGCGGCTGCGCCGCTGTTGCGGACCCGGCCGATGCTGCGGACGCTTTCGCTGATGACGCGGGCGCCGAAGGAGGCAGCCATGTCGGCGGTGGCGTCGGTGGAGGCGTTGTCGACCACGATCACCTCCCCCTGCTGACCGCTCGTCTCCTCCCATCGGGAGAGGGAGGCGAGAACGGTGGGAAGGTAGTGGGGCAGGTAGGCGGCTTCGTTGTGGGCAGGGATGACAACTGCCAGTCCTGGGCCGGTCATCAGGAAGTCCTCTCTGTGCGTTGTGTGCGGAACAGGTGGGGTGTCTGGTGGGTGACGTCGGCCAGGCGGCGCGACCACAGCGCTTGGTCCTCACCGGGGGCGGCATAGGCCCAGCAGCGGACAGTGATCAAGACCACCCATGCCGACAGGCGGGCGTTGTCCAGGGCGAGGGAGTATCGGCTGGTGAGCGCTTCGCGGTCGCACGGTGTGTGGGCGGCGGTCATGACGAGGGCATGGGCGACGTCCGACTCCCGCCGACCGGGGCCGGCGTCGGTGAAATCGACCAGATGGCGCGTGTCCTGGGAGCCGGAAAGGACGACGTTGTCGAAGTGGAGGTCCCCGTGGCACCACACCGTCGGTGCCGTGTCGGCGATGAGAGCGAGCGCGGGGGCGATCCGATCGAGCAGTTCGGACGGGCAGCGGCCGGTCAGTGCGGAGACGGCGTCGATGAACGGCCGTCGTGGCACCGACCGCATGACGGGCGCCCGGTGCAGGCGGCCGAGGAGCCCGCCAAGGTCCTGGAGCGCCTGAGAGCGGGGGATACGGCCGGCACGTACGGCGGTGCCCAGGGTGCAGGAGCCGAGGTCGGAGAGGATGAGCGCGGTGGCGTCTTCATCCGAGGCGGTGCCACTGCCGAGCATCTCCGGGACGGGCACGGCCGCCGCAGCCGCGCGGATCGCTGTCGCTTCGGTGAGCGCATTGCGGCGGGCGGTGGGCGCGTACAGCTTCACGATCACGCTCCGGCCGTCGCGAAGGCGGGCCCGGTATACGGCGGTGCGGGAACCTGTCTTGAGGCGCTCTGCAGTCCGGGCAGGCGTGCCGAGAAGCGTGGCGCAGGCGCGGGAGACCATCGGAGGGGGCGTGCTCATCGAAGCCCCACGGGTTCGGGGTGGGCGGCGCCCAGTGCGCGGGTGTGTCGCAGGGCGCGCCGCAGGAGGGCGCGGTACTCCCGGACGTCGTCCGTGGGCGGGCAGGCCGTCTGCCACGGCTTCTCCGGGCCCACGAAGTGGACGAGGGCTGCGGCCGGATCGGGGCGCAGGGGGCGGGTGACAACGCGGCGCACCCAGTTGCCGCGTTCGAGGTAGCGGTGGACTTCGAATCGGTTGTAGCCGGCGTCGACCGGGCGGACGCGGCCTGCGCGCAGGAGCCACAGGTTCAGGGCGTCCTGGTCGTTGTGGAGGATGTGCCGACGCTGCCGGATCAGGGCATGTACGACGCCGCGCCGGATGGCGGGGAGGTCGGTGGTGTGGGCCCACAGCAGACCGGCGTTGTAGTAGGGGCGCCCCTTGAGGTGCGGCCAGCGTTCCGCGGCGCCGGGCAGGGCCGGGCATTCACCGACGGCCGGGTTGAACTCGTCGGGTACAGCGCTGAGTTCACCGGGGTTGAGGGCGTTGAGCGGCGTGGTCAGGTCGCCGCGAACGAGGGTGTCGGCGTCCACGTAGATCAGATACGGGCGTCGGACGAACGCCGCCGTGAACTCGAACCGCAGGTAGGTGGTGACGGTGATGTACGAGGCGTCGGCCATCCGCGAGACGCGCAACGGGGCGCGGTGGGCGAGGTCGAAGGAGCCGAAGCCGGCCCGCTTGGCGAGATCGGAGAGGAGCAGCGCGTGGTCCGGAGCGAGGTCGAGAGTGAGGACGCGCAGCGCAGCAGTCCTGCGGGCGTTGGGGGTGAGGCTGTCCGCCAGGCCAGTGATCATGGCGAGGCCGGGGGTGAGGTAGTGCCGGTCGATGCAGAGGCCGAACGCGTACACGGCGGGTCCGCCTTCCGGTCGTAGAGTGGTGGGCCCCGCGGCTGCTCGACGTGTCCAGAGGTGCTTAGCCGCGGGGCGGTACGGGGAGGCCGCCGGTGATGAGGGACGAGGGGACCCGGTCGACGACCGCTAGGTCTGGCCGCAGTGAGGCTGCCGCGCGGGGCCGACGACCCGGCGATGTGGTCGGCCATGGGGAAAGACGCGGCCTCGTGGGCCCACGAGGCGGCGTGGTCTACAGGTCGTGCTCTTCCTGCTGCAGATCGAGGTCAGGCTGAGCCGCTGTCGGCTTCTTAGCCGTGGCATGGGCCGGGTTGTCAGTGATCAAGGCTCCGAGGGTGAATACGGCCGTTACGTGGCCAACGAGCCAGACCCCAGCCAGTAAGCGTCCGACCGGGTCACCGAGCGTCTCAGGAGTCCTGTGGCGGCCGTTCACGGGGCGATCCCTGGTGCGAAGTGGTCCCGCGGCGACCAACCGACAGCCGCGTCGAGGAGGGCACGGCGACGTTCGTGCTGGCCTGGGGTGCGGTGCCGGGGCCCGGGCGCCGCTTCCGTGAGGAAGAAGCCTCCTCGATCGCGGATGAGAACGCCGAGGGCGGCGAAGTGGGCGGCGTCGGCGGCGACATGGGAGGCGCCCGCGACGACGATGCCGCGGATCAGGCCGGTGGACAGAGCACTTGTTATGGCCGACCAGCCCGGTCGGGTGTCCAGGGCCGCGGCCGGGTCGTCGTCGGTCCATGCTCCGGCCACGTGCCAATGGCGGGCGTCAGCGTAGTGGCGTGCGCGTAGTTCGGCCGCGCAGACGGCTGACGTTCCGGTGGCGCAGGCGTAGACGGCGACCGGGACGTGTCCGAGGCCGCCGGGCGGAGTGTTCGGCATGACCCAAGCCTGCTGTCGGGGGCCCGTGTGGGACAGGCACGGCCCGTGGCGATGGTGCGAGTTCGTGGTGCCGGGTGCTGCCACGCCCCGTGCTGGGCCGTCTGCTGGGACCGGTGAGTAGCGCCACGGAGCGTGGTAGCCATGCGGGTGGCGGCCGTCCGACTGCTACGGCTCGTGGCAGTCAGCGCAGGCCGAGCGGGACACCCGCGGCGTGGGCGAGTCCGCGCAGACGGCTGACGGAAACGCCGGCCAGGCGGGAGATGATCACTCCGGGCAGCATCTGGTGCTGCACCCATCCCGGCGCCATGGCGCAGACGGCTTCGATGGTGTCGGCGGCCTGCTCCCACCGGCGGCACTCCACGTGGGTCAGGGCGACGTCGAGGCCGTAGCGGGCTCTGGTGGCGCGGGGAACGGTGTCGTCCAGCCGGATGGTGTCCATGAGGCGCAGCGCTCCTCCGGTGTCGCCGAGGGCGACGGCGATGCTCATGGCCTGTGTGGCGGCGTAGAGAGGCCCGTAGGGCTGGGCATGCCGGCCGCGGGCGTGTTCGGCACCGAGGCGGGCGCCGACCGCATGGGCCTGGGAGAGGTATTCGCGCGCGGTGTCGGCGGAGGCGCCGCCGCGTGAGGCGGCCACGGCGGCGTTGATGACCAACTGTCCGAACACCGAGAGTCGGTCGGGATCGTGCTCCGACATCTTCGGTTCGATCCGGTCGGCCTGGGCAGCGGCGAGCTTGAACCCCTGCGCGGTCCGCCCGTCACGGAGGTTGACCCACGCGGTGGTTGCAGCGAGGTGGGCATCACGCAGGTCGTCCCCGGCCTGAACGGCGATCTGACGGCCGTAGGTGAGCGCGGCGTAGGCGAGGTCGCGCGACCCCCAGACGTTCGCGGCCATGCCGGCGGTCTGGAAGACATCGGCCAGGACGCCGGCTGCGGCCTCCTTCTCGCCGGCGCCGGCAGCGTCGTGACGGGCGCGGGCCTCGGGCAGCAAGGCTCCGAGAAGCGCGCCGAGTTCGGTGTACCGGCCTTCCCAGTAGGCGGTGTCGGCGTGGCGGACGACGTGGCGGAGCTCTTCGACGGTGCCGGGCTCGGTGTCGGTCGGGATGCCGATGGCTGCATCGTGGGTGGCGGCGGACAGGGTACGCAGGGCGCCACGCTCGTCGCGGTCCATGGAGCGCCGAGGTGCCTGCTGGCCCAGGAGTACGGCGATGTCGGTTCCAAGAGCCGAGGCGATCGACAGCAAGGAAGGCAGGGACGCGGTGCCGCCGCGTTCCAGCTTCCGGACGACGCCGACAGACACGGCGGCGGCTTCGGCCAACTGCTCCTGGGTCATGCCACTACGGAGAGTCTTGAGCCGCTCCGCGGTGGTGTACTCCGACCATTGCATGACAGCCCCTCCCCAAACCCCGAACCGGCCAGACCCGGACGGTACCCACCGGACAACGGCCGCCAACACTCCCCGACACGCAGGGAGTTGTCCGAATGGCTGAAATTAGCCCCTTACGCGGCCAGGACCGCGCTCACCCCGAGAAGACGCTCCAACTCGGCAACGGTGTCTGCCTCTTGAGTCGCGAGGACAGTGGAAATACCCAGGGCCTCGGCAGGTGGAAGGTTCACCGGATGGTCGTCGACGAAAACACATTCCTGCCCGAGAAGGCCGAGGCGATCCAGCGCCAGCTGGTAGATCGCCGGGTCCGGCTTCGCTACCCCGACGACCTCTGAAATGACGTGCACGTCGAACAAGTCCCAGATGCCCGCGTGCTCGTACGGATTGAACGGGTCCAGGCCAAAGCTGTTCGACAGGAGCGCCAGCCGGTATCCCGCATCCCTGGCTGCCCGCGCGAGCGCAGTCATACGCTGCGCAGTGGGCACCCCGGACCAAGCGCGCCCCATCAAGTTCTCCGGGTCCACGTGCGCACCGAGCAGAGCAGCGGTGCCCTCGTTCCATACGGCTTGGCTGATCTGCCCTACCTCCAGGGCCGCGTACAGCCGTCGGCCCTCCGGGTTGTCGTTGAGCGTGGCTCGCCATGCCTCGGGCTGGAGCCCCTCCGACTCGCACCACGTCCGGTGCACGGAACGAGGGTCGGCGGTCAGTACCCCGGCAAAGTCCAGGATGAGCCCGCGCGGGGCTTGAGAGCGGGTGCTGTCCGTGGGCTGCGGCATGCTGCGTGCTTCCTCTCCGTTGACCTCACGGGGGACGCTATCGCGCGAGGGAAGCGTGAGATGACGAGAAGCCACGTGCGCTGCACCCTGGACCAGGTCGGCCACGGCCGACAGCACTTGTGTGAGAGCGATCCGTGTCCGGCTGGTGAGCTTCAGCCCCACCAACGTTGCCCTCCATCAGGTCAGCGCGGCGGTCTCCTTCGGGGACGCCGGCATTGCCCTGAAGACCGCCCGCCCCCTCATGCGCCGCCACATCCCCGTCCCCCAGCGCCGCGCCGCCCTGTGGGGGCGAGGCCGCCCGCGCCTGCAACCAGCAGGGCCGCCTCGCCGACGGCTACCAGGCACTGCGCATCGCTGAGAGCTGCGCGGCCCAGGACATCCGCCGCCCCGCTGTCCGGGAACTGCTCGCGGACATGGCCGCCCGCGACCGTCGCCGTACGCAGCCCGCACTGCATCACTTCAGCCGTCAACTGGGGGTCCCCGCGTGAGCGACCAGCCCGACCAGCAGGCCAAGAAGCCGTTCCTGTACGTCGTCGTGTGCGCGGCTGGAGTCGCCGGCGACGTCGGCAACTCGGCAACCCTGCGGCCGATCGCGACGGACGCCGGTACAACTGTTCGACGTCGTCGTGTGTCTGATGGACGGAACTTGCCTTCCCCGGCTCACCATCCTCTTCGTCACTTCACCCAGAGGTATTACATGCTCCGCTCCGATCACAGCTTCCGTACACTTCGCAGGGCCGTCGGAGCTATCGGCGCCGGCGCACTGATCACGTTGAGCACCGCTCCCTGCGCCGTGGCCGATGGTTCCGGGGCCGGGCTGGTGCTGGGGACCATCGCGCCGATCAGCGGAGTGCAGCCGGGGAGCACCTTCGAGGCGCCGGTCACCTTCGGCAATAAGGGCACCCAGGCGCTGGAGAAGGTCTGGCTGCGGTACACCGTCACCAAGGGGTTGGATTACGCCGACGTGCCCTCGAACTGCGTGCGGTGGGACATCAACTCCTACGACGAGTTGCCGGCCAGATCCCAGATGACCTGCGAGTTCGACCAGGCCGTAGAGCCGGGTGTCGTCTACGCGCCCGAGAAGCTGACCCTCAAGGCTCTCGACCGGGCGCTGTACGACGATCTCGAAGTCGCCGTCGGGGACTATGATTTCGGCCCCGACGAAGGCGCCCACCGGCCCGTGCGCGGAACCGCTCCCGCGGCGAAGCTGGTGGAGCGGCCCGGCTCCGTTCTCACCGGCAATAGCTCGGGGAGCCCCGACTATGCCGAGACCCGGGTGCGGGTGAACGCGGCGAACACGGCCGACTTCCAGGTGTCGGGAGCGCGGCTGAAGGGCCGGGTCGGAGACACGATCGACCTGCAAGTGAAGTTCACCAACGCCGGCCCCGCCTGGGTGCTGGTGGAACCGGGCCCTCCGGTACCGACCCGAATCCTGATCAAGATTCCCTCGGGTACGACCGCGGTCAAGGCACCAAACTGCAAGAAGTCGGCAGCCGGAACCTACGACTGCTACATCGCACAGGGCTGGGTGGAGGAGGGCCAGGTGAACACCTACTCCTTCAAGTTGAAGATCGGCAAGGCGGTGGCGGGGGCCAAGGGCTCGGCGGCCCTCACTGCCGAATCCCGCCCGTACGACGTGAACAAGGCGAACGACAAGGCCGACATCCTGCTCGACGTCGATGGCAGTGGTTCGGCGGGCGGGGGCGGGTCGGCGGGAGGTTCGGGTTCCACCGGCGGAGGCGGGACGACGGGGGGATCCGCGACCACCGGCAACTCCTCGGCCACCGGATCCTCGGGGAGCGCCTCCACCAATGGCGGGCACCTCGCCGCCACCGGTTCCGGTCCTGCGCTGCCCCTCGCGGGCGCTGCGGCCGCGGTGGTAGCCGCCGGTGCGGGTACGGTCTTGCTCGTACGTCGCCGCGCGGCCCGGCGGTAACCCGTTCGGTGCGCAGACCTGAGGGCGTCGCGCCTCGCACGGCTCGCAGGCGCGGCCCGCTCGCAGTGAGGCAATTGCCGCCTCATCGGTGTCAGCGAGCAACCGCCACGCCGTGGGCGTGGAGGCGGCCGGGTCGAACACCTCACCCTGGTCCCGCAGCACGGCCGGATTCGCGATCGCCTCACCGCCGTCGGCGAGCATCACCGCGAGATCGGTGGCCCGTCCCGGGTCATGCCCGGTCCCGCGCGGCCGATGCGGCCCGAGAGTGGCGCAGTACGCGGCGGTCAGCCTTGTGGCGTCAGCGATCGCCGACCTCCAGGCGGCGCACCTCCACCAGCTCGCCGCTTTCCCGACGCCCGCCCGGCCGGCACCTAGGTCAGGCCCGCCGAGTGCTCGAGAAGTACCGCGTCCAGCTCTGGGCTCAGCAGCTCGGCACCGCGCAGACGGTCAGCGATGCCCGCATCCGCAAGATGCTGAGTCGGTCGCCGGCCCTACTCAGCGTCCTGTGCCTCGATCAGGTCGAGGTCGCGGACGCAGAAGCTGTGGTGCTCGAAGGTCTCGTTGAGCACCGTGCCGAGGCACTGCCGCACCAAGCGGCCCCGGGCGTACGGCGGCCAGACATCGTCGTCGGGCACCGGTGCTCGAGCTGCGAGTTGCACAGCGGTGACCTTGTCGAGCCAGGCCTCGAGCTCGGCGGCCTGTGCGTCACGCACGCTCACGATCTCTTCGAGGGCCGGATCGAGCGAGAGGTCAAGCCCGTGCGCTCCACGGTAGGGCTCGACGGTCGTCCCGATGCCCGTCGGCGTGAACAGCTCCGTCGAGCCCAGGCAGCAGCGGCGGAACCACGAGTCGTGGACGAAGACCAGGTGGCGCATCGTCTGCACCGCCGACCACTCGTCGTTCACGCTGCGGCGCTCGATGCCGGGTGTACGGCGGATTCGCTCGATCGTGGCGGTCCAGCCGGCATGGAGCTGACGCGATGCCTCGCGCAGATCGGCAGGGTCCTCGGAGCGGATCAGCACCCGCACCGGATGCCGCCGGTCGAGCTCTGCCTCGACGTACTCGGTGACCTCGACACCGTTCACCACAAGGTTGGTGATGAGCCCGTCGATCACAGCATCCTGCATGACGACGCCGATCAGGCGTGCCCCAGTCAGATCGCACTCGCGGAACTCCGCACCGTGCAGATCCTCGTCCACATATCGCGTCATGCTCCGCATACTAGGTCCGAGCACCGACAAGCCAGCCTCCCCGGCTTGATTTGACCTCTTCCAGGTCCTGACCGAGCGCGAAGAACGCAACAGCGTCGCGATCGCCTCCAACGAATCCGTCTCCAAAGCGCACATGTTCCGGCGAATCCGTGCGAGGTGGCGGTGAAGTTTCACAGGGTGCTGTCCCCGCCGACCAACAGGCGCTGTCGCTGCTCACCCACATAGCCAGAGGCGCTGGTGACCGCACCAGATTGCCCCTGAAAGATAAGAATTGGGGGTGGTTCTGCTGCTGGGGAAACGTACCTGGCGTCTGAGCTGCGCTGCGGCCCGGCCCGGCGCGGAGCGGGAGAGCGGGGGCTGGGGATCGGGTTCCGGAAACGGGGAGGACGTCATGACGCTCCATCGGAGTCAAAGCGATGAGGCTGCAGCGCGTAGAGCCCTGGAAGGCGCCGGAGCCCCGCGAACTGGCAGGGTGCCGGGCGCAGGCGCGCCCGGCATGGCATATTGACGGTCAGGAGCCGCTGAGTTCTTTGCGCCACGAGCCGAAGTCGAGTTCCTGGGACCCGAACTCCTCCAGCCAGTCGATGAACCGGACGCCGTACTTCTTGCCGCCCGACCTCAGGATCTCGTCTGCTTCGGTGGGCAGGGTCAGGCCGAACGTCTCCTTCATCCAAGCCACGTACGCCTCGTGCCCAGGGGTGTGCTCCTCGTCGGGGTCCGCCTCGCGCTCCTCGTCCCAGGAGATGAACGACTCGTCGTCGATGGCGAGCAGCCGGAACAGGTTCTGCAGGCCCTCGATGATGTCGAGATCACCTTCGTCGCCGAAGCGGATGACAGGAAGTGTGGCGAAGTCGGTGCGGTTGTCGCAGTGCCACAGGGCGTAGAACGAACCCGAACCGGTGGCCTGCGCGAAGGGGGTGAGTCGGTCGAGGTGGCCTCGTACCTCCTCTTCCCGCCCCTCAAGGCACAGCCACTCCACCAAGCCGGCGTCGGGTCGGTCGTACTCGTAGAACTCGAATCCCTCCGAGAAGTAGCTCTCTCCAGGTCCGTCGGAGAACTCCTTGAGCAGGTTCAGTTCGGGAATGGGCGAGTAGGCGTCAGCCATAGCATCTCCGGTGCGGAATTGAGTGGGTGACAGATGCCGTGCGAACGCTACTGCCAAGGACTGACACCGAGAGCAGCCCTGTTGGAGAATTGGTACTACCAGCGCTAGAAACCGGTTCGGGTGAGTAGCAGCGGTAGTAGGCGAGTTCACCGGTGGTGCGGTTGCGGCGGATCAGCACGTGGTGGTGGCCCGGCGCCGCCTCGGCCAGGTCGATGACTGCCCAGTCGTAGAACCGCTGTCCCTTCGCGCCACGTCCGGCTGAGAGCTTCTGCCAGGCCCGCTTGGGCACCTTCTTCGCCACGGCATCGACGCGGAACGTGCCGGCGCTGGTGGTCACTTCGGCTGAGTAGGCCACCGCGAGCACATGACCCAGGCCACGTTCCTCCAAGGCGGCTCGCAGCTTCGGGTTGCCACCGCAGGCCTCGTCCCCGGCGACCCAGCCCACGTGGTGTCCGGCGTCCAGGAACCGTTCGATCATCCTGCGGGCCAGTTCCGGCTTGGTTGCGAAGGCGGTGTCCTCGCCGAGTCCCGCGGCTTGGCAGCGGGCCGGGTCACATGTCCAGGAGCGCGGGATGTACGGCTCCCGGTCGACCGCCGCGTGTCCGTGCGGCCCCCGCGTAAATGAGATAGACGGCGACCTGGGAGTTCTCGATCCGCCCGGCCGTGCCGGTGTACTGGCGCTGGGCTCCGACGGTGTGGGTGCCCTTCTTCAGGTCGCCGGTCTCGTCGACAACCAGCACCGCGGCCTCGTCGTGGAGGTGTTCGACGATGTCTCGCGCACATCGTCGCGGACCGCGTCGGCGTCCCAGGAGCCCGACACAGAGGGTGCTGCATGCCGTGCGGAGTCGCTTCCCCGGCCCACTCCGCGATCGTCCAGCAGTCTTTGCGCGGGAGGTCGGACAGCAGGCCCAGCACCAACCGCCCTGCCCGCAGCCGGGGTTCGACCCGCACAAACCGTCCCGCGATCCGGCCCATGGCCACCCAGGAACGCTTCCCGCCAGCGGCCGGGATCTATGCTGTGACCTGCGACCACCGTCTTGTCGTTCGTCCACAAAACTCACGATGATCAACGGCGGCCGTACCCGTCTCTGCACCTGACAGCCGGTGGCCGCCCCATGCTCGGCCGCGACACGTCGCCCGATCACTTACCCGGCAACGGTTTCGTCGAAGAGTTCGTTCCGACCTGGTGGGTGGGGTGAGTTCAGTCGCGAGCGCCAATCGTATGGCCGGTGGCGTGGAACAGGCCCATCGGCAATGCACCGATGGCTATGCCGAGCAGCGCCCAGCCGGGATGCCGGCCTGGATGCGCGCCCCAAAGACTTAGCCCGGCAAGCGCCAGGCCCGACCAGCCAGCGAGCACGTTGACCACCGGGGAGGAGCCGAACACGGTCGGGAACCGTTCCGCCGCGATGCCCTTGGCGAAGTGAGGATACGCGTTGGCAGCCAGCATGCCGGCCAGGAACGCGAGCAGTACCGCCTGCCACATGCCAGTCTCCATCCCGTTGCCGTGGAATGTGTTGACCCTAGAATCGGACTTGTGACTCCGATTAGAGGATACGGACTGATCACTCCGGTTGCAAGGAGTGGCCGATGACCACCGTCCGGCCCCTGCGCGCCGACGCGCGGCGCAACCGCGCACGGGTACTGGCCGCGGCAGAGCGGGTCTTCGCGGACCGAGGTACGGCCGCCTCCACCGAGGAGGTCGCCCGCGCGGCCGGCGTCGGTGTCGGTACCGTCTTCCGGCATTTCCCGAGCAAGGAGGCGTTGCTGCAGGCACTTGTCGCGGAGCGCCTTGCACGGGTCGCCGCCGACGCCCGCGAACACGCCGCATCGTCGGATGCAGGGGCGGCCTTCTTCGACTTCTTCACCGCCGTCGTCCGTGGCTCGGCCACCAAACTCGAACTCGTGGACGCACTGGCCGAATTGGGCATTCACCCGAACGAGGTCGTCGCGCCGGTCGCCGAAGAGCTGACCGAAGCCGTGGCCGCCCTACTGCAGCAGGCGCAGCGGGCAGCGGCGGTACGCATGGACATCGGAGTCAGGGAGGTCATCGCGCTGCTCGCCGGCGCCTCTCAAGCCTGCCGGTACGCTGCCAACGACCGGCCGCTAGTCGTCATTCTCGATGGCCTGCGCGTTCCGAGCACCCAGTAGCCCCCGCAGATCCGCTGCTGGGCTGTCAGGCACGAGAAGTCACAGAGCCGAAGATCTCAAAGTGCGGCTGCCCGACTACCAGCAAGATCACGATCTGCAGCTGGAGTACTGGACTCTGCCCGCCCACATCAAGGGCTCCGCCAGAGACCCGGGCCGTCGCACCCACCGCTGGGAGCAGCCCAACGTGCTGCCGTCAGCCCAAGTGACATCAGTTCTCACTGAGATTGATCATGAGAGTCATCGGTCGGTCACTCCCGAACTCACGTCGAAACGACATCCGCGAAAGGCGACACAGCCAGTTCGACGCGACTGAATCCGGTGACCGGTCAAGCGGATGGTTTCGCAGACCCTCTCCCGGCAGCGCCCCGAAGCGACCGACTTGGCGCCCGGTCCGGAGTGCGTTGGAGAAGTTTTCCGGATTCCTGTCACATGTGCGGGCGCCGGCGGGTCAGAGCTGTGAAGACGCCGATCAGGCCGAAGCGAAGGAGAGCAGCCATGACGAACACTTCCATCTCCCGGATGCCCAACCCGGCGGAGTTCGTGCCCGAGTTGAATGACATCAGCGCCGC